>CAYSCE010000071.1:0-11588 GCA_964429475.1 uncultured Bacteroidaceae bacterium
TCCTGTTGCATCGGTCGATTTATAAATACCTCCACCGATAAATCCGGTGCTTCCGGCAGCTGTTCCGCTACCATTGGCAAAACCTTCACCGGTTCCAAAGTAAATATTTCCGTTAATGTCTTGAGTAATACAGGAAACGGCATAGTTTTCAGCTAGCGGAGCAATCAATTCCCATGAAGTTCCTCCGGTTGTGGTTTGCCAGAGACCACCGGCAACACCACCAGCATACATGATGGAAGGATTGAAGCGGTCAAGGATAATAGCGCGGCTACGACCGCCAATGTTGTCCGGACCAATTTCATTCCAGGTAATTGCTTTACCCTTCGGAAGCTGATCGGCAGCTTTTAGAGCATTTACAACATCTGAGACTTCGGGATTTCCGCGAACCAGCTTGTAATATTCAAGAGCTCCGGCAATTCCTCTTTCATTGTTCTGCTGGGAGGTCCTTGGCTGGTAACGTTTTTGTTCTGAATTTTTCTGGGCCGATACGTTGCCGCAGAAGAACACGAGCAACATACAAGCACCTAAAACAGTAGTGATTCTTTTCATACTATGGTCGGTTTATTTATTTCTTTTGAGACTGTTAAAACAGAGGCGCAAGATACGACTAATTTTGGTTTTGAAAGGCATTTTTTTCACCTCTTAAAAAAAAATATCAGTCATCTGAAAACGCGGCCCGAAGATACAAGCTTTATCGCGCATTATGAAGTTAATACCAGTATTCGGTCAAAGGAAATAAGTTATCGGACTGAAGTATAAAAAAAATCCCCTCTGATATGATTCAGAAGGGATTCGTTGCAATAGAAAATATCATTAATGCGACGGTTCGCCGACCATTTTTATTTCTTCGCCGTTATCTTTTACAATTCTGCGCAGCCACTCTTCGCCGTAGCCCGGCTGAACCACTTTCGGATTCTGCTGTCCCGGAATATAGGTTTTTACGTTGCCATCCATGTATTTCATGAACAGGTACTGATAAAATTTCTTCCAGAAATGTGTCAGATTATCAGCATTCTGCACCGAAAAATCGGTCAGGAACAGTATGGTTTGGGTGCGATCGACTGCTATCAGTTCTTTTGCCTGGGCATCCATTTTGGCAACCATGTCAATATACAGATTCTCCAGTGAATCCTGCTTCACCACAATTTCGGGATGAATAGCATTGTAACGGGTATAGGCAAAATTCGACACCTGGTTGAAAACCCAGAATGCGGCATCATCGCTCCATTGCATCATGGCTCCATTGCCTCTGGCAAATGTTTTCGGAACATCGCGGCTGCATGAATAAATCGGGGTATAAACAGTGCTGGCTGCATCGTCAACCGAGAACCATAAAATACCACCAATAACATCGTCAAAATCCGAACGGCATTCGGCCACATAGCTCCAGCCGGTTTGCTGGGTTGCGGTAACGCGCTCGTGTACGTAGGTCTGACCATCAACTTCCCAGGTCATCGGACGCCAGCGGTAAGGACATTTGTAAGGACCGGCACCAATGTCGGTGCTCATATCCAGCGGAGTACCTTCCATATGATTGCGCATGTAACCCATTACATCTCTCTGCGAAATCTTTTTATTGGGCTTGATAAACAAAGGCATGCGGTTGGTCAGATTGTGTCCGGTGATATAATCGTAATATTTTCCCATATCAGCACTTACCTGGTTGAAAAAGAACCATACGCGGTTTTCGCAGAAGCGGGCACCATCAAATGTAATGGGATTGTACGTATCCGAAAAACTGAATTCGGCATCTTTTCCGGTGAAACCCAGATTTTTCTTTGCAAATTCAATTACATCGCTGGCATAAATGCACTCAATGCCAGGCAGATTGATTTTTGCATACTGTAAGTCTGTGATTGAAGTTTTGCCGTTTGCAAGCGGAAAAGTCTGAATACGAGCCTGATTGGCATGACCAGAAACATATCCGTCCGGAATACGGCGGGCAACCCAGACAGCTCCTTTGCCAAAATCGCCTTTGCCGATGATTTCCATAATCCAGGCTTCGTTTTTATCGGCAATGGAAAAAGATTCACCCGATGAAGCATAACCATATTCAGCCATCAGCTTGCCTATGGTCATAATGGCTTCGCGTGCGGTTTTTGAACGCTGAAGCGCGACATAAATCAAACTGCCGTAATCCATAATGGCATCTTTCTGAGATTCCAGTTTCGGAAGTCCGCCAAAAGTGGTTTCACCAATAACAACCTGAAATTCATTCATGTTGCCAATGACGTTGTAAGTCTGGCGCGCCTGTTTGATCTGACCCATTTTTTTCCCAGTATCCCACTCATAAATATCCATCATGGTGCCTTCGGGATATACGCCCGGAAGCCAGTGGTAGAGCTCGCCAAACAACACATGACTGTCGGCCGAATACGAAACGATGACCGATCCGTTGGTTGAAGCGCCTTTGGTAACGATATAATTTGTACATGACGATGCGGACTGTTGAAATCCCAGCACCGCAACAAAAACCAGCATTGCTGCAAAAAACTGTTTCATAAATAAAGATTTAACAGGGACAAACCTACGTGATTTTTCTGAATTGAGCAAACAGACCTGATAAATATCGTGCATGACCAACATTGATGAGAAGGTGATTTTGTAATTTTTTGAATACATTTGAAAAAAAAATCAGCTGCGTGATTAATACTTTACAGCAAAAAATTACCGAAACACTGCTGCAGGCAGGATTCATCGAAGTTGGCTTCAGTAAAGCCGGTCCGGTGGATCAATCGTGGGCTGACAAGCTGCAACACTGGCTTTCCGAAGGACATAACAACGGCCTGCAATATATGGAGCGCAACAACGACAAGCGTATCGATACCACTCTGTTCAGGCCGGGCACAAAATCGGTTATTTCAATGCTGCATCCCTGGCCTGAAATGAATTTTGATGATGGCAAACTGAAAATAGCGGGCTATGCCCATGGTCATGATTATCACCTTTACCTGCCGAAGATAGCGGAACCGGCTGTGGCTCTGCTTTCGGCTGCAGATCACGCCTCTAAGCCGGTGTTTTTAACCGACAGTGCAGCCATGTTCGATCGCTACTGGGCCTGGAAAGCCGGACTGGGCTTTATCGGCCACAACGGTTTTATTATTCACCGCGAAGCCGGCAGCAGAGTACTGATTGCTCATATTCTGACATCGCTGGAATTTGATTATACTGCTACGCCCCTCGAAAATGCCTGCGGCCATTGTACAAACTGTTACGAACACTGTCCCACGCAGGCTTTCAACCGCAATGGCACCATCGATGCACGGAAATGCATTGCATGTTTTAATATTGAATCGAAAAAACAAATGCCGGAGGAAATGGCCGAAAAAAACCCGGGATGGATTTTCGGTTGCGATGTTTGTCAGCTTGTGTGCCCTTACAATCAGACAAAGACACTCTTCGAAGGATCAGCAAAAATGAAAGACAACTGGAATGTACCTGCAACGATTGACGAATGGCTGAATTTGAACGAATCGGAATTTGCTGATAAATATGCGCACACACCAATAAAAAGAGCAGGAATTGAGAAAATAAAACAGACCATTAAGGATTTATTTCCAGATACATCAGGCAATTCCAGTAGGATTTTATAATTCTAAGATGCATAATTCAGGAACCACGCATGACAAAAATTTCAAGCAAAATAATAAAGATGAAATCCTTATTGCTATTAATAGGACTCGTTTGTCAGGTACTGACGGGCTGTGGACAATCGCCACAAACTGAGCCTGCGGGTATTCACGAAGCAGAGATTCCGCTGTTTGTTGTTACCGGATTTGCTTCAGAATTAAAAAATATTTCATCCGATTCTTTGCTGATAAAATGGAAATCACGCGAATTATTTGTGCTGAAAACCAGTTACAATGCTGCCCGCAAGTATTTTGAATGCGACGGCGGAACAACTGTACAGCAATTGGATTCATTTATTTCGGTTTCGCACAATCAATTGCTCGTTTGCGGAATCGAAGATCTGACGCCACGCTTGCCAGCTATTTCAATTGACGGCATCCCCTATTTTGAAGAGCAAATACACTATCCTTTTTTTGTTTGTTCTGATGAAACAGCCGTTGATACCACACAATTCACATGGCTCACTATAACCGGAGTAACTGCCATATCGCGCGGAAGCGGCATTGCAGCTGACCAGAAAGGACCTGATTTTTTAATTGAAGGTATCCGGAATCAATTTACACATACCGATATTCTGCACATCAGCAATGAAGTGAGTTTTACCGAAACATGCGCGTATGTGCCCAAAACAATGCAGTTCTGCACCAAATGCAGGGATTTTGAATTGTTTAAAAAGCTGGGTGTCGATGTTGTTGAACTCACCGGCAACCACAACCGCGATTTTGGCCGGCAGCCATTTATTGACACCTACAACTGGTATCTCGAAAACGGTTTTAAAATGTTTGGTGGCGGCCGTACGCCAGCCGAGGCAGCCACGCCGCTGGTGTTGAATATTTGTAAGGATGAGCAGCTGGCCTTCATCGGATTTAACGAATTTTGTCCCTGCAACGAATGCGCTGATGAGCCCGGAGAGCCCGGTGCCAATCGCTGGAATAAAACCAAAGCCACTTCTGTAATAGATTCGTTACGCCGGGCAGGGGTTGATTTCATTATTGCTTCGGTGCAGTTTGGCGAAGTGGATAGTTATCAGCCTACCGAAACACAAAAAAACATAACCCGTTTGCTCATCGATGCCGGTGCTGATCTGGTGTATGGCGCACAGGCGCATCAGATTCAGCAGTTCGAATTCTATAAAGGAAAGCCCGTCATGAACGGTCTTGGCAATTTTCTGTTCGATCAGATTCATCGCATCGGGGTGCGGCAAAGCTGTTTTGTACACTTGATTTTTTACAAAGGAAAACTCATTCAGCTCCGGCCTGTTTTTACCATGATGGGCACCGACCGGCAGCTGAAACCGGCTACACCGGCCGAAGAAAATCTGATCCGGCAGGAAGTCCTCAAAAATGAGTTACTGTACAGATAACTACGAATATAATAAAATGCGTATTTTAGCGACAGAAATACGCCTTTAATGAAAAAATACTTTCTGCTACTGTTGTTGATTCCCGGCCTGGCATATGGTGCAGCCGACGATTCTCTCAAACGTCCCATAACTTTCAGCCTGTTTTCAAACGCCACCAAGCTGCCTGGCAGTGGTTTTGCCGGAGTTTTCAACACGCCTCTGCATCCGGGCTTTACATTAGGTACTGAGTTTTCGTACAAACAAACCGAAACAAATAAACTGTTTCAGACCGCGCGTTTTGGCTATTTCTATCACCGATTGGCACAACATGCTTTCATGTTGTTTTCGGAAGGCGGCTACCGGCACACTTTTCCATGCGGCTTTTCGGCGCAGACACTGCTGGGCGCCGGATACCTGCACTCAATACCGGCTCTGGAAAAATTCGAACAAAACGATGAAGGCGAATACGTTCGGGTTGGCCGCTTCGGACGGCCGCAGGGCATGGCCGGATTAACCATCGGATTTGGATATATTATCTGCAAAAACAATCCGGTCAGACTTGGCCTTGATTATCAGGTATGGTTTCAGTTTCCGTTCGTGGCCGAATATGTGCCGGTCCTACCCAATACCGCATTACACCTGACCGTTTCGTATTCTTTTCCTAAATAATAAATGATCATGAAAATTAAACTCATCATACTCTCCCTGATTATTCTTGTTATGAATGCATGCAAAGAAGACGAAGTCGGACATACAAGTCCCTGCAATCTGAATTTTGCCGATTCGAGTGCACTGCATCCGAAAGCAGCACAGTTTCAGGCTTTGATTGATAAATATACCGATCTTGGTCTGCCCGGAATTGTGCTTCTGGTGCGCGACAGCTCTGGTTTATGGATTGGCAGTTCGGGAAAAGCCGATATTGAAAACGATGTGGATATGGCGCCCTGTATGGTTTCCAAAGTGGCCTCCATTACCAAAATGTTTATGGGTGTTCTGACGCTTCAACTGGTGAATGAAGGAGTACTGGATCTGGATACAAAAATCAGCACATGGTTGCCTGCTGACATCATTGAAAAAATCGAAAACGCCGACCAGGTTACACTTCGGCAATTGATGAATCATACAAGCGGTATTTATGATGTCATCAGTGATCAGGGGTTTTATCTACAGTTGTTGAACAAGCCCGAGCAGCACTGGACACAGGAAGGCATTCTGGAATATGTGTACGGGAAACCTGCCGCGTTCGAACCGGGAACTTCCATGGGTTATTCAAACACCAATACACTGCTGGTTTCCATGATTATTGAATCCGCCACCGGACGCAAACACTACGATTTGATGCACGAACGGATTATTGATCCGCTTGGACTTGAAGACTCCTATTATTACTATCATGATGCATTGCCGGAAAATACAGTTCAGGGATATTATGACCTGTACAACAACGGGTCGATTCTGAACCTGACCAATTACAACACCGGCAGTGGAAATGGATACACGGGGCTTTATTGCAGTGTGCGCGACCTGCAACTTTTTACAGAAGCATTGTTTGTACATAAAACATTACTGAACGACGCCATGCTGGCCGAAATGCAGACTTTTACCGCCATGGATCCCGAAGCCCACCGAGCATTTGGATTGGGAATTTTTAAAGATTTTATGGAGCGGCCGGCCGATGAATACGCATTGGGACATCGCGGACGCGATCTGGCCTACAGCGCCGATGCTTTCTGGTTCCCGAAAAACAATACCACCATGGCATTCCTGATTAATTACGGCACCAATGGCAACAGTGCATTGCGCGAAACTTTCTACCAATTCAGAACAGAACTCTCCGATCTGATATTCGAGTAGACCTGAAAAAAGAAAAGTCTTAAAATGATCGGCTCAATTACATGGAGCCGGCCAGGTAAATGATGGCCATAATAATCAGAACCACCAACAGCAAACCAATAAATATTTCCAGCAAACTTGGGATCAGGAATCCAAGCAACGCAAGTAAAACAGCAATTACCAGAACCCAGATGAGCAAAGTCACCGGGTCAATATTCCTTTCTGATTCGGCCGTTTGTTTGGAAATTTTTGCTTTGGAACCCTGGTGAAGGGTGCTGCCGATCACTTTTTTTGCAATCTGTTTGGTTGCCTTAACAGGGTTCACTTTTTTTGCAGGAACATTTAAAACCGGCTCGGGCTGCTCAGGAGCAGTTGTAACATGTTCAGCTTTTGCAGGCAGGTGAACATCCAGTTCGTCGGGTTGGCTGATTTCTTCAGGAGTTACATCCGCTGTAAGAACATTCTCATTGACGGGCACCTTATGCAAATGAGCATGCTGTGCTTTATCGCGCAGATTAAAAACTGAACAGCTGCTCAGCACCAACATTGAAACGATTAATATATATGCAATTTTCTTCACGGCAAAAAATATGAACTGCAAAAATAAAACAAAAATTGAATTACACACTAAAAACGAAAATCATCAGCGGAACAATATACACAAAGGCTAAGTTACATAACTTATTTACGAATTCAAAGTATTTATAGACAAATTACAAAATATTTATATCTATCGATTTTTTTAACAATAAATGAATGCGAAAAATATCTTTAATTTGCGGCTCAAATAAAAGCACCATGAAAACAGGAAAGAATATTTGCGCCGTTTTAATGATTGCCGGAATAGCATCATTTACCGGCTGCAAAGTAAATCAGGAAAAAGGAGGAACATCCATGAAAAATGAACTACAGTCGTTTATTCAAAAATACGAAAGCACTGTAAAGCCTATCACCGTTGAATATACAAATGCCGTGTGGGCTTCGGAAATCAGCGGTACAGAAGAAGACTATGCAGCAGTTGAAGAGACCGGCATCCGTTATTCGAAAATTTTTACCAACAAGGAAGATTTTGCACTGCTGAAAAAAATCAAGGAAGCCGGCAGCGTGGGTGATTATATGCTCGATCGCCAACTGGCAGTGTTGTACAGCGCCTACGAACGCAATCAGGTAGATGAAAAAAAACTGGAGGAAATTATTGGCATGGAAACCGCCATTGCCAAAAAAATGAACACCTACCGGGCTGTTACACCTGACGGAGAAATGCTGACAGACAATATGGTTGAAGAGATTCTTTCGACCAGTACCGACAATAAAAAACTCGAAGAAACCTGGCTGGCACACAAACGTGTTGGGCCCGTTGTAGCTGAAGATATCATTGCGTTGGTTAAAAAAAGAAACGAAGTTGCCCGTGAACTGGGTTATAAAAACTACCACGACATGAGCCTTCGCTTAAGCGAACAGGATCCCGCACAGATTGAAAAGATATTTGACGAACTCGACGAACTTACCCGTTCGGCATTTACAACGCTGAAAAGCGACATGGATCAATACTTGTCAAAACGATACGGTGTTGCTGTTTCCGAATTACGCCCCTGGCATTATCAGGGCCGTTTCTTTCAGGAAGCTCCGAAAATCTACACCCTCGACCTCGATAAATACTATCAGGACAAAGATCTGGTGAAACTCACCTCCGATTATTATCAAAGTCTTGGAATGGACGTTGAGGACATTATGAGCCATTCGGATCTTTTTGAAAAAGAAGGAAAAAATCAGCATGCATTCTGCATCGATATGAATAATGAAGGCGATGTGCGCGTTTTATGCAATGTGAAACCAAATTATAAATGGATGAATACCATGCTGCATGAATTTGGACATGGCGTTTATGATAAATACATCAGCCGCGATCTGCCATTTGCACTGCGCGATCCAGCCCATACCTTTACCACCGAAGCCATCGCCATGTTGTTTGGCCGAATGGCCAGCAATGCACAATGGATGCAGGATATGCTGGGTGTCAGTGATCAGGAAAAAGTAAAAATTCAGGACGAAGCTTTTAAATACATGCGCCTCGAACAACTGGTATTCAGCCGCTGGGCTCAGGTTATGTACCGCTTCGAAAAGAGTTTGTACGAAAATCCCGATCAGGACCTGAACAAACTGTGGTGGGATCTGGTTGAAAGATACCAGATGATGAATCGTCCCGAAGGTCGGAATGAACCAGACTGGGCTTCTAAAATTCACATTGCAACTTCGCCTTGCTACTATCACAATTATTTACTGGGCGAATTACTGGCAAGCCAGCTAAATAATTATATTGTGGTCAATATTCTCAAAAGCGACGACATCAACGGCGCCAGCTATTTCAACAATAAAGAAGTCGGTAAATTCCTGATGGAAAAAGTGTTCGCTCCCGGTGCAAAATATACCTGGAACGAAATGATCAAACGCGCTACCGGCGAAGAATTAACTGCAAAATACTACGCAAAACAATTTGTTGAAGGACTGTAGTTCTTTAGTAATTGAAACTCATTTAAAAGGCTGTTCAATATTCGGACAGCCTTTTTTTTACTGCAAACTATCGAATGGTTTCGAACCCTTCGGGAGTTTTAAGTCACAAAAAAAGCCGGTACATTTTAATAATGACCGGCTCGAAAATATATCATAAGCAGAATTAACCGCACTTTGAATAACCGCAGCTGCTGCAGGTTACACAACCTTCAACAAAGCGGAGCGATTCACTGTCACAACTCGGGCAACGGCCCTGAGCTTTGGTTCCGTCGGGAATGAAAAGTTTGAGTGCGCGCACAACACCTGTTCTCCATGAGTTGATGTCATCATTATCAAACTGCAGATTATCGACCAGCTGCACCACATATGGAATCGGCATGCCATGGCGCAGGACACCGGAAATCAGTTTTGCATAGTTCCAGTATTCGGGGCTGAAAGTACGCGAAAGACCGCGGATGGTAACAGCATATCCGTCTTTATCCAGAAATTCGAAATCGTAGCGGGCGCGCTCATCGCGGTTTTTTTCGCGGATAACCCAACCACGATGTACAAATTCGGGCAATACAAAATTATCGGCGCGGCCTGTGAAAATTTCATAGGGCCGATCGTTCAGTAAACCAACAACCGCAATCCATTTTTCTGCACCGTTGTTGAAACGCAGGACGCTGGCATCGAGACGTACCGGTCGGACAGGAGCTTCAGTTTCGGTAAACTGAGCACATGATTCTTCTTTCTTTTTGCTATCGGAAACAAGCACGCCTGAACGTGATCCTTCGCGATAAACGGTAACACCTTTACAACCACTTTCCCATGCCGTGCGCAAAACGTTATCAACCATTGCTTCATCTACCTGCTCAGGTAAATTTACCGTCACGCTGATTGAGTGGTCGACCCATTTCTGAATAGCGCCCTGCATCTTCACTTTGCTGATCCAGTCAACATCGTTGCTGGTAGCTTTGTAATAAGGTGATTTTTCAATGACTTCGTTCAGCTGTTCTTCGGTATAATGATATTTTACATCATCCACATTATAGCCGTTCAGTTCGAGCCAGGTAACAAATTTCGGATGGAAGACATTGTATTCTTCCCAGCTGTCGCCCGATTCATCAACAAAAGTAGCGTTGGTATTTTTATCGTTGGGGTTTACTTTTTTACGACGTTTGTAAGCAGTGAGAAATACCGGCTCAATTCCGGAAGTGGTCTGGGTAAGAATACTTACACTGCCTGTAGGAGCAATCGTCAGCAGAGCCACATTACGGCGGCCGAACTTTTTCATGGATTCTTTCAAAGCAGGTTCAGCTTCGAACAAACGATTGATGAAAGGATTGTTTTTCTCTCTGTCGAAATCGTACACTTTAAATGGTCCGCGTTCGGCAGCCAGGTTGCATGATGATTTGTACGCTTCGATAGCGAGGTTCTTATGAATGTTCACGCTGAAGTCTATGGCTTCGTCCGAGCCGTAGCGCAGATTCAGTCCGGCCAGCATGTCGCCTTCTGCCGTAATTCCGATACCGGTGCGACGACCCTGAAGCGCTTTGTCTTTGATTTTCAGCCACAACTGACGTTCAGTATTTTTAATGTCGTCGAGTTCCGGATCCTGGTCAATTTTTTCAAGGATAGCATCAATTTTTTCAAGTTCCATATCAATGATGTCATCCATAATGCGTTGTGCAACCCAAACATGATCACGGAACAACGGCATGTTGAAGCTGGCGTCTTTGGTGAAAGGTTTTTCAACGTAGCTGTATAAATTGATGGCCAGCAGACGGCAGCTGTCGTAAGGGCAAAGCGGAATTTCGCCACAGGGGTTGGTCGAAACGGTTTCGAAACCCAGATCGGCATAGCAATCAGGAACCGACTCGCGTTTGATGGTATCCCAGAAAAGAATACCTGGCTCGGCCGATTTCCATGCATTGTGTACAATTTTTCCCCAAACATCCTGCGCCTGAATGGTTCGTGTAAACACAGGCTTTTCGGAATGAATCGGGTATTTCTGAATATAATCTTTACCGCTGGCTACGGCATTCATAAAGTCGTCGTCGATACGGACTGAAACGTTGGCTCCGGTGATTTTGCCCTGCTCCATTTTGGCATCAATAAAACTTTCCGAATCCGGATGATTGATGGAAATGCTGAGCATCAAAGCGCCACGACGGCCATCCTGAGCCACTTCGCGGGTCGAATTGCTGTAACGTTCCATAAAAGGAACTATGCCGGTTGAAGTAAGCGCACTGTTTTTTACAGGAGAACCTTTCGGGCGGATGTGGCTAAG
>CAYSCE010000072.1:0-11404 GCA_964429475.1 uncultured Bacteroidaceae bacterium
GTGAAAAATTAAATTTTTCCAAATTATTTGGCCATTAACACAGAATCTGACTACTTACCACTGGCTACTTACCACTGGCTACTTACCACTCGCTACTCAAAATCCTCCATTCACCGATTTTCGCCCGCATATTGCGCTGCAACAGGATTACAACTCACAGCAATTTTGTATCTTTGCTGCATGTTAACGACGATACTGATAGTCATTTGCAGTTTGTACCTTTTTTCGTACATCATGCGGCGATGGGTTGCTCCATGGTTGCTGCGCCGCTTTATACGCCGTATGCAGGATCGTATGAATCCCGGCAGTCAACAGCAACATACCCGCAAAGAAGGCACCGACATTCACATTCCACGCAAGCAGAAATCGAAGGCAAACCGCACCTACAGCAATGCCGAGTATGTTGATTTTGAAGACGTGGATGATGTGAAATAGACAATACACTTTATATTGATAAATAGCTTGTATTGCTAATACACAAAAGTATGTATTATTAATAGAAATAAATATGTATTAAAAATACATGAAAACGTGTATTTGAAAAGTATAATATGTATCTTTGCAAAAATGTTTTACAATGGTATCATTGACATTGCTTCAATCCGTTATTGACGAAAACAATGCAACACAGGTGAAATCCAGTTCAATCGGGCGTGATGCTGAAATACAGCGGCCAAGCAGATTTGTAACGGTTATCACGGGAGTACGACGTTGTGGAAAAAGCTTTTTACTCAGGCAGTCAATGTCGTCGGTAAAAAAGAAAATCTTTCTGAATTTTGAAGATATAAGACTGGATGGCTTTGTGCTATCAGACTTCAATAAGGTCGAAAAAATAGCCTTGGATGAGGGAATAAAATATCTTGTTTTTGACGAAATTCAAAGTATTGAGGGCTGGGAAAAATATGTTCGTTCGGCTCATGATAAAGGATTTCACATTTATATTACAGGCTCCAACGCTTCTATGTTGAGCCGGGAACTGGGAACCAGACTCACCGGACGGCATATTCAAAAAGAACTGTTTCCTTTTAATTATAGTGAATTCCTTTCGCTTAGGAAAAAGAAGGCAAATCCTTCAACGCTCAGGGAATATTTGTTCAATGGAGGCTTCCCGGAGTATTTGCTTGAAGAGAACAGTGAGTTCCTGCGTACTTTGCTCCGCGATATTGTGGTAAGGGATACTGCTGTCAGGCGTGGAATCCGTAATGAACATACCCTGCTGCAGCTTGCGTTGTATCTGATGAGCAACGTGGGCAAAGAAATCAGCTACAATAATTTGTCAAACACCCTTGAAATCAAATCAGTCCGAACTACGATCGATTACTGCAACTATCTCAATGAAAGTTATCTTTTTGATTTTGTGCCTTTGTTTTCTTTTTCTGCACGAAAGCAAATGGCAAATCCGAAAAAAGCCTATTCGGTCGATACCGGCATGGCTCGCGCCAGCAGTCTTTCATTCAGTGAGGATTTCGGTCGGATGCTTGAAAATGCCGTTTACAACAAGTTGAGACGTTCAGGCAAAAATACTTTTTATTTCAGAGATGCGAAATCGGAATGCGATTTTATAGTTAAGGAAAACGAAAGAGTGATAGCCGCCATTCAGGTTTGCTGGGAGCTGAATGATGACAATTTGAAAAGAGAAATTGCTGGTTTGAAAACTGCAATGGAAGTTACAAAAGCAAGAAAGGGCTATATCGTTTCCTTTGATCAGGAAGATGAGTTTGATGACATTAGCGTTATTCCTGCATGGAAGTGGTTACAGACGAAAATGGAAATTTAAATTTCATACATTTTGTATGACACAAAATGTATCACACATTTTGCGTGACACATTTTGCGTCATGAAAAATAATTGCTGAACATTTTTTGTATGATGGCTATGAGCCAGATTTCACGCCTGAATCAGACCCGCAAACTTTTCATACACCAGTTGCTTTACTTGTTCCATATCCTGCGGCGTGCCGAGTTCTTTTTCCATCGAGGTCACATCTTTATCGGTGAAGCCGCATGGATTGATGTGTTTGAAATAGCTGAGATCGGTGTTGATGTTGAGGGCAAAGCCATGCATGGTAATAAAACGCGATACGCGCACGCCGATGGCGCAGATTTTACGCGCTTTCCCGGGTACGTGTGCATCAATCCACACGCCGGTGGCGCCTTCGAGGCGTTCGGTTTTGATGCCGTATTCAGCCATGGCCAGAATGATGGCTTCTTCCATTAAATAAATGTAACGGCGTACGGAAAGATTCAGCTTGTCAAGATCGATGATGGGGTAGCCCACCATTTGTCCGGGACCGTGATAGGTAATATCGCCGCCGCGGTTGGTGTGGATAAACTGTGCGTTTTTGGCCTGAAGCTGAATGTAATTGAGCAGCAGATTTTGTTCATCGCCGCTTTTTCCCAGCGTGTACACATGCGGATGCTCAACGGCCAGAAACCAGCCTGCAAAAGGGCTTGAAGAATAATCCGGATTTTTCCGCATCTCAATCAGCTCGTCCATACGGGCCTGCTGAAAGTCCCACGCGGCCTGATATTCCATGTGGCCGATATCGTTGTAATCGATTTGCATAAAACAAAAAAAGCTGCCTGTGCAACTTCGTTGAGCCACTAATGGGACTCGAACCCACGACCTGCTCATTACGAATGAGCTGCTCTACCAACTGAGCTAAAGTGGCGAGAAAAAAAGTCGGGATGACTGGACTCGAACCAGCGGCCTCTTCGTCCCGAACGAAGCACGCTACCAACTGCGCTACATCCCGATTGGGGTGCAAAGGTACACTTTTTTTTGAATAATGAACAAGGAATAGTGAATGATGAAGTAAGAAGTTATGTGAAAGAGAGTTAGAGCTGTCAGCAATCAGCCGTCAAATGCTTAGCGGTGAACGGTGAGCAGTGATCAACGAACCTTTGCTGATCCACTGTGGCGGACTCTAACGACGTCTTTTTACTTGATAACTTGATGACCTTCTACTTGCAACGCGTTGCACCTAACACAGAGCGAGAGAACAGTGTGAGAGCGAAGCTACCTCAATCCTTGTGCGTTGTGCTCTGAGCGTTGTGCTTTGTGCCGCCTGCCAAAAACAGAGCGAGTGAACAGTGTGAGAGCGAAGCTGCCTCAATCCCTGTGCCTTGAGCCTTGAGCTTTGAGCGTTGTGCATTGAGCGTTGTGCATTGTGCCGCCCGCCTATCCGCCGCGGCGGACAGAGCGAGAGAACAGTGTGAGAGCGAAGCTACCTCAATCCCTGTGCCCTGAGCGTTGTGCATTGTGCGTTGTGCGTTGTGCATTGTCCCGCATGCCGCATGCCGCCTGCATTTCAAAAGCTAACATTGTCCGGTTAACAAACTTCAAAATCGGATGTATGTTAATTCAATAAGTTTTCATACTTTTATCCGGATTTTCAGCATGGAAAAAGTAGAACTCGAAATCAGCGGCATCAGTTACAGCTATTCGCAGAGCGGTGCGTATACTCTTATTCTGTCCGAATCGGGCGGCCAGCGCAAGCTGCCGATTATTATCGGTCAGTTCGAGGCGCAGAGCATTGCCATTGAAATGGAAAAAATGAAGCCGACGCGACCGCTTACACACGATTTGTTCCGAAGCTTTGCGCAGTCATTTAATATTAAGCTGAACGAAGTTTTCATTCATCGTTTTGAGGAGGGTGTTTTTCACAGTATGCTGGTTTTTGAAAAGGAAAATCAGATTCATACATTGGATTCGCGCACCAGCGATGCGGTTGCTCTGGCCATTCGTTTCAACTGTCCGATTTATACCAGCGAAGAAATCCTGAATGAAGTCGGTGTCATTTTCGATGAGCAGGCTGAGGATCAGACTGAGACCGAGAACGAAGAGCCGGATGCTCCAAAAACCACTCCTTCAGGACTCTCCGCTCTGACGCTGGACGAACTGGAGACCATGCTGAACGAAGCCATCGAAAACGAAGACTTCGAGCTTGCATCGCAAATACGCGATGAGATTAACCGTCGAAAATAATCACAAAATATTTCTGTTATGGGACTGAGAATCAGACTTATCATTATGAGCTTTCTCCAGTATGCAGTCTGGGGGGCATGGTTGATTTCACTTGGTGCTTATCTGGGTGCTAAAATTGTGAATGGTGGCTTGGAATTTTCGGGAATTCAGATCGGAAGTTTTTTTGCCACCATGGGAATTGCATCTCTTTTTATGCCGGCGGTTGTTGGGATTATTGCTGATCGCTGGATTCCCGCACAGAAATTGCTTGGCCTCTGTCATATTATTGCTGCAGGATTTCTTATTCTGGCTGCTCCGAACAGCACCTACGACACGCTTTATCCAATGATTTTGATGAGTGTAATGTTTTATATGCCAACGATTGCTTTGTCCAATTCCGTTGCATACAATGCACTCACAAAAGCTGGTCTTGATACCGTCAAAGCTTTCCCTCCCATCCGCGTATTTGGTACGATCGGATTTATCATTTCCATGATTGCTGTTGACCTTATTGGATGGGCAACAACACCAAATCAGTTGTATTTATCGGCTGCCATTGGAATATTCCTGGGCATTTATTCATTCACACTCCCTTCGTGCGAAGTGAACAGGAATGTTGAAAAGAAGTCCTGGATTGATGCTTTGGGACTGCGCGCATTTGCTTTGTTTAAAGAACAAAAAATGGCCATCTTTTTCATTTTTTCCATGATGCTTGGAATGTCGCTGCAAATTACAAATGCCTTTGCAAATCTTTATCTGACCAAATATTTCGGAGGGATTGCTGAGTTTAAAGGAACTTTTGGCGTTGAACATGCGAATATTCTGATATCATTGTCTCAGGCATCTGAAACATTGTGCATATTGCTTATTCCATTTTTCTTAAGCCGGTTTGGTATTAAAAAAGTGATGTTGATTTCCATGTTTGCATGGGTGTTGCGATTTGGTTTACTCGGCGCAGGAAATCCCGGCGGCGGTGTCTGGATGCTAATTTTGTCGATGATTGTGTATGGTGTTGCATTTGATTTTTTCAATATTTCTGGATCACTTTTCGTTGAAAAGGAAACATCTCCATCCATTCGTTCTAGTGCTCAGGGTGTGTTTATGGTGATGACCAACGGTTTCGGTGCGTTTATCGGATCGTATGTAGCCGGTTGGGTTGTCGACATATTTAAATGGCCCAACGCATGGTATATTTTCTCTGGTTATTCGTTGTTGGTGGCTATTGCATTTGCTCTTATTTTCAAATACAAGCACAATCCTGGTGTAGCACCTGTTAAAATATCACATTAGAAATTGGATGTCATGAATAATACATCAACACGACGGGAGACATGGAAAATAATTCAGGTCGTGTTTCTATTGTTTTTGATATTTCATTATTCCATGCAGGTTTTTTCACAGACCAGTACAAAGTTTTCGGGTATGGCTTCGTATTACGGAGTTCCCTTTCATGGCCGGCCCACTGCCAGTGGAGAAATTTTTTCGCAGGATTCGATGACCGCAGCACATAAGCAGCTGGCTTTCGGAACGCTGGTAAAAGTGACCAACCGCAACAACGGAAAAACGTGTGTGGTGAAAATCAACGACCGCGGGCCGTTCATTGCAGGCCGCATTATCGATTTAAGCAAAGCTGCTGCCGACACCCTTGATTTTATTGCACAGGGGGTGGTGTCGGTTGATTGCGAAATTGTCGGAACTGGAAGCATCAACAGACCGCTGCTGGCCTCGAAAACAAACAAGAGTGAACAGCCTGCCGATCATCAGAAACAGAAAGAACCTAAAGCTGTTTCTAAAACCGAAGGAAATACAGAAGCAACAAAAACACCCCGGTATGTGCCGCGCGAAGCAGTGAAATATGTGACTGCAAGCCCGGATTCAACGACTTTTTATTCGGTGCAGCTGGGGAGTTTCGGTATGCAGGACAATGCCGAGAAGCTTTTGAAAAAAGTGGAGGGGAAATTTCCCGAAGCACGCATCATGCAGGCTGAAGTATATGGAAAAATCTGGTTCCGTGTACTTTGCGGAAAATGCAATTCGATTGAAGAGGCATCAAAACTCAAAAGTTCGTTAAGCTCCGCGTATCCGCAAAGTTTTTTGGTTAAATTTGGACACCCGGAACGGGAAACGGAAAAGACTGAATAATGAAACAATATCACGATTTGATGAGACATGTGCTCGACAACGGTGTGCAAAAACACGATCGCACCGGAACCGGTACTGTGAGCGTATTTGGATATCAGATGCGGTTTAATCTGCAGGACGGATTTCCATTGCTGACAACCAAAAAATTACACACCAAAAGTATTTTACATGAATTACTTTGGTTTCTGAAAGGCGACACCAACATACAATATCTGAAAGACAACGGCGTCTCAATCTGGGATGAGTGGGCCGATGAAAACGGAAATCTCGGACCTGTCTATGGCTCGCAATGGCGCAGCTGGAAAGGCAGTGACGGACAAACCACCGATCAGATTTCGGAATTGATTGATCAGATAAAAAAGAATCCCGATTCGCGCCGTTTGATTGTGAGCGCATGGAATGTGGCAGAAGTGCCGAAAATGAAATTGCCGCCGTGTCATTTGTTGTTTCAGTTTTATGTAGCGAATGGGAAACTCTCATGCCAGCTGTATCAGCGCAGTGCCGATATTTTTCTGGGCGTTCCGTTCAACATTGCATCCTATGCGTTTTTGCTGCACATGGTAGCCCAGGCAACGGGTTTACAGGCAGGCGATTTTGTGCACACTTTCGGCGATGCACATTTGTATCTGAATCATATTGAGCAGGCAAAGCTGCAGCTAAGCCGCGACTGCAGGCCGCTTCCGAAACTTGAAATCAATCCGGAAGTAAAAAATATTTTTGATTTCAAATACGAAGATTTCTCCATTACCGGCTACAACCCGCATCCACACATCAAAGCGGTGGTAGCTGTTTAATTTTTTTATATGGCACAAGTTATTCCAAACCTCAGCATGATTGTCGCTGCTGATTCGAAAAACGGCATTGGTATTAAAAATACGCTTCCCTGGCATTTGTCCGATGATCTGAAAAGATTCAAAGAAATTACAACCGGACACACGGTAATTATGGGTCGCAACACATGGTTTTCGCTTCCAAAGCGGCCATTACCCAACAGACGTAATGTGGTACTCACTATCGATCCGCTTGGAGAACCGGGTGCAGATGAAGTAAAAACCATGGAAGAAGTCTTTGAATTATGTCAGGGCGATTCAGAGAATTTTGTCATCGGTGGAGCCAGCATGTATGAGCAATTGCTGCCGCACACTTCAAGACTATATCTCACCTGCGTGGATGGAGAATACGAAACCGATACGTTTTTCCCCGAATTAAGTCCCGATGAATGGGAGCTGGTCGATGAATCGGATATTATGGCTGATTCGAAAAGCGGGATTAAATACCAGTACCTTATTTTCGTTCGAAGGTAGAACTTCTTCGAAGTTTTAAACTTCGAAGAAGTTTAGATCGTCTAAAAACCAAAACATGAAAAGAAGCTTCTACGTTTTACTGACACTCACCATGAGTGCTCTTGCTTTTTTGTCGTCGTGTAATAAAGATGACAACAACAACCAGAACAACTATCGTTCGGCTATTGATAATGCGACAGCCGAAAACATGTTCAACGATTTGTACAAACAGGCTTCGGATGCCGTAATGGCTGCGCAGGATTCGGCCGAAGGAAATAAAACAATGCTTCAATCGCTGAGTTCATGCGCCACTTTGACTATTACACCATTTGATCTGACGACATTTCCAAAAACAGTTACGCTCGATTTTGGCTCTGTCAATTGCCTTGGTACAGATGGACGCTATCGCCGCGGGGTGGTTGAAATGACCATTACCGGCTGGTATCGCGACAGCGGCACTGTTGTAACCGTTGAACCGCAGGGCTATTATGTCAATGACAATCTGGTGCAAGGTGTGAAAACGCTCACCAATAAAGGCCGCAACAATGATGGAAATCTGGTGTATGACCTGTTTGTAGATGGATCGGTGACGACTTCCGATGGCACCATTCAATGGACATCAACACGTCAGAACGAATGGAAAGAAGGGGAGAGCACCGTTTTTAATCCGTGGGATGATCTATATATGATAACCGGAACTGCGGACGGAACCAACATCGAAGGCGAAGAATTCAATGTTGTAATCAATACTGCTTTGCGCATTTTAGTCGGCTGCCGTTGGATTACTTCAGGTGTGTTGACATTGAGCAGCGGCACATTTTCCATGTCTGTTGATTATGGCTCCGGCGCATGCGATGCAACTGCTGTTGTCACCATCAATGGCGAAGAGTATAATATTGTCATGAACTGATGTCAGAGATTCACAGTGTACGCCTGATATTTTTCAGTATCGATGTACAGAATATGTGATGACTGGACATTCATTCCAGCTTCGGAAAGCAGGTCGGCGTATTGCATGACCTGTTTTTTATGCGCTTCTTTTTCGTTACCTGTTTTGAAATCAATAATCCGCCAGTTGTTCTGGTCGTCGCATGTCATGCGGTCCGGACGATAAATGTGTCCTTCGGCATTGGAGATTTCACGTTCATTCATCACCGAATTTTTCCCTGGGAAAATATAGGGGTGTTGCTGAATCAGCTGATTGAAAAACTGAATTAAAGAATCTCGTTTTTCGTGATCAATCCATCCATTGCTGGTGTATAAATCCACTACCGGCTCTACATCTTCGCCTGCATTTATTTTCGATAAAAGCTCATGAACAATGCGGCCTTCGCGTGCCGAATCACGGAGCTCGCTGCTGTCGAATGCACCGGCATTTTTTCGCAACGAATCGAGTGGTTTATCAGGATTGATAAAGAAAGTATCCAACGTCCATTTTTCCAGCGACTCTTCTTTATTGATGGGCTTTTCGGATTTGTCGCCCAGACAGTATGCAGTAAAAAATTCATTTTCTTCTTCAATAAATCCGATCGTGTTTTTTTTAATAAATTCATGCAGTAAAAAAGTTGAATTTCCCTCAAACTTATTGTCTGCCTCTTTTTTCGAAGGTTTTTTTGATTTGCTTTCTGCTTTTTCTTTCTTCTTAAATGAAATGGTGTACAATCTTTCCTCTGCCCGCGTTGTGCCAACATACATCAGATTTATAGTATCCATGAGGCTTTTGGATTTTTCAACCTGATAATCTGTTTGCAAAGATGTCGTTGGCATTTCAGCTTTGTAATTGATGATGGTATAGGGAATGCCGAATTTTTCTTCATCAACATTGTGCCAGTGCATGGTTTTATGAAGTTTACTCCCTTCGTTGATGTCAAACAAAGGCATAATAACAACCGGAAATTGCAGTCCTTTTGATTTATGTACCGTCAGCACATTTACCGCATTGCCCGAATCGGGAACAACCACACTGGTTTTGTATCCTTTCTCGCTCCACCACTGCCACAGCGCATCGTGGTTGAAGCCTGTTTTGTCCTGCGCCATCAGAAGCTGTTCGCGCAGAAACAATAAAAAGAATCCACCGGATGCAGCAATATTAAGCGAATGAATAATGATGTCGAGCTGATCGACCGGAGCCAGAAACATGAGTGTGGCAGGATCAAGCGCCGGCGCATATTCTACCAGAAAATTGCGCAGAATATTTCCGCGTTTGTTGTTTTTCTCTCTGGCAAAATTTTGTAATTCCGGCGAAGCACCTAAATCAATGTCGGTGTATTGCTGCATCAGCATGAATGCTTCTGCTGCATTTAAATCATCTGCAGGAAAATGCAACAGACGGAATACCGACATGGCCAGGCGGCAATGCCCCGAAGCATTGAACTGGAGCGTCTCGCGCGAGATGACCGGAATCGGTTTTTCCTGCCCCATCAGGTAAGTACTTACTTCAACTCCGATTCTGTTCGACCGGTCGATAATGGCAATGTCGCTGTAGCGGTATCCCGACGCTTTCAGTTCTTCAATCAATTGTACAATATCGCTCAGCCATTTACTCCGGATGTCTTTCAGAGGACTGTTATAGAAACGGCATTCAACATATCCGCCTGTTTTTTTTGCAGGTTGTTGTTCTATTTCTTCGTACACTTTGGTGTACAACGCCGTATTCTGTAACGGATCGTCGCCCTGTTCCGCCGGTTGCAGAGCCTGATTGAAGCGGTTACGGACATCTTTGTATAATTCAGAATTGAATAGTACAATGTTTTTTCCTGAGCGGAAATTGAATGTTATGGGTTCTTTGTGAAAATAATTTTCTATCAGCGTTTGTGCATCTGCATTGTCTTCATTGGCTTCGAACAATTCGGGAAGCGATAACATGATTTCAACTTTACCATTCCGCCAGCGATAAATGCTTTGTTTCGGATCGCCAACCACCCACGAAGAATGGCCACGGGAGAGCGATTCGTGAATCAGCGGAAGCAGATTCAGCCATTGCATCAGGCTGGTGTCCTGAAATTCATCAATCATGATGGTTTTATAGCGACTGCCGGCACGCATGTAAATAAAAGGCACAGGCTCCTTGCTCAACACTTCGCGAATGATGCGGTTGAAATCGGAAACCGGAATAATATTGTTTTCGGTTTTATATGCTTCGCGCAAACTCCAGATTTCGCTCAGCAATGCCACTACCGGAAAACGTTTGGTCATCAGCTTTCCGTAGCGATAATCGGTGACCAGATCAAGAACCTCGATGATGATTTTCTGCAGCTGGCTTTCAATGCCTGGTTGCGACACCGAAAGGATTTCGCCATTGTGCAACAATGTCAGCATGGTGTCCGATGGTGTTTTGGCATCGAGCGACTGGCGCAGTAAAAGCATACATTCATACAGGTTTTTCGAGTTTCCTTTTTTTCTGAAATCGTCCGGCTGAATGGCATGTTGTTGCAATAGCAAAAAGAACTCTTCAAGCCGGCTTCTGATCTGCGTTGCAGTATCTTTGTTTTTTTTCTGCAGCAATTGAAATGAATCAATCATTTTCTGTGTGCCGCTCTGCAACGCATGATCCACAATCTGCATGGATGCTTCTGCAGTCAGGTGCGACACCAGTGGTGTCAGATTTCCGGTCAGATTCAAAGGTGCATTTTCATCGTCCATCTGCAGGCGGATAATGTCTTTCAGCACCTTGGTGACGCCTTCATCCAGATTGGCTTTGTCGATGACCGACGTGATGATCATTTCATTCAGTTCTTCGTCGCCAACGGTAACTTCGTAATGCGCCGGCAATTGCAGTTCGCGCGCAAATGTGCGTATAATGCGCTGCATAAAACTATCGATGGTGCTGATGGCAATATCGGAATAATGGTGCAGCACATACACCAAAGCACGATTCGCCTGCTGTTGGATATCTTCGGATGTAGCTCCTGGAAAGGCTTTCAGCAATGAGTCAAGCATTTTGCTGGTGCCCGGATTATGGGATAATTCCGCCAATGAGCTGATGACGCGCTCCTTCATTTCACCGGCAGCC
>CAYSCE010000073.1:0-11190 GCA_964429475.1 uncultured Bacteroidaceae bacterium
GCTCCTTTGCTTTCAAGATAGGCAATAGCATCGGGTGCCGACATCCCTTTCATGTTGATCAGTCGGCTGGAGTTTGGGTCTGTTCGCCTGTATGTAAGCGAGTCCTGGCCGGGTTGGATAAATACAAACTGGCTGGATGTTGCTTTAACTTTTTTCGGCATTTTGATTCCAAGCTCGCGATAAATGCTCTTCACTTTTTCGAACGAGGCATAAATGCTGGCGACAGCTTGTTGCGATTTTTTTCTGTTACTCGCCTGCTGGCGCATTTCAATGCGGGTGGCGTAGATTTTTTCGGCAATTTCGAGAAAGACGGGACCTGCGACCGAGCCACCGTAATATTGTCCCTGAGTGGGTTTATTCACCACAACAATACATGAGTAGCGTGGTTTATCGGCGGGGAAATATCCTACAAATGAGGCAAAATATTCTTTTGTTTTATTTTTCTTGTAACCGCCTTTCGAAGCAATCTGAGCTGTGGCGGTTTTCCCGGCAATAGGGAATACAGCGTTTTTCAGATTGGTGGCCGTTCCACGAAGTACTACGCCGCGTAACAGATCCTGTACTTTTTGTACAGTAGATTTGCTGCAAATGGATTCCTTTAAAACCACCGGTGAAAATTCCTTGACGGTTTCGCCGGCATAGCGAAGTTCTTTGACAAACATGGGCTTGATCAGGCGACCGTTATTGGCAATAGCATTATATACGGCCAGTATCTGCATGGGCGTCATGCTCAGTTCATATCCGATTGACATCCATGGCAAACTGATGCCTGACCATGATTTATCATCCGGATTTTTGATGTAAGGAATTCCTTCGCCTTTCAGTTCGAGTCCAAGTGGTTTGTTGATGCCAAGTTTGTACAGACCCTTGATGTATTTTTCGGGATTTGATTTATAATGATCGACAATCATTCCCGATATACCAATATTCGAAGAAAGTTCAAAGGCCTGACGGATTGTGATGGTGCCGTATCCGCCCTCGTGCGAATCGGTCATCACATTTCCTTTTTTGCCGTATTTTCTCAATCCGTTACCGGTATTTATTTTTTCATCGAGCGAAACCATGTTGTCTTCCAGCGCCACAATCATCGACATGAGTTTAAAGCTGGAACCTGGTTCATAGCATTCGCCGATGGCGTAGTTATACGATTCGGCATAACTTCCGTCGGGCATGCGCTGCAGGTTTGCAATGGCTTTTATCTGGCCGGTTTCAACTTCCATTAAAATGGCACAGCCATGATCGGCTTCATGTTTTTGGAGATGGTTGGACAATGCGGTTTCGGCCACGTCCTGCATGTGAATGTCGATCGTACTTACCACATCGTTTCCGTCTTTCGGCAGTATATCTGCTTTATCATCAACCGGAATCCAGTTTCGTCCCGAAACGCGCTTCATCAGCCGTTTTCCGTTGGTGCCGGTCAGTTCTTTGTCATAAGCGCCTTCAATGCCAACCCAGTATTTGTCGCGCACATAGCCGATGGTTCTTTTTCCCAGCTGATTGAAAGGCATTTCACGGCGATCGTTTTGTTCAACAATCAGGCCTCCCTGGTTCCGTCCTTTATTGAAAATAGGAAAGGTGCAGATTTTCTTCATTTCATAATAGTCAAGATTCGTGGCAATCTTGAAGTAGCGGTTGTTCTTTTTTCTTTCTTTTTTTAAGAGAGCAGTGTATTCTTCGGGCGTTTTCTTTTTGAAATACTCGCTCATTTTTTTACTCAGAGCCGCAATACTGTCGTTGAATAGTTTATCGCTGATTGTTTTTGCACTCAGGTCAACATACAAATCGAAGCGAGGCACCGATGTGGCAAGCAGACTGCCGTCGTCGGCCAGAATATTTCCGCGGCGTGCTTCAATGTCGATATATTTTACCGATAGATTCATAGCTTTTCCACGCAGTGTTTCGCCTTCAGAAAATTGAATATGGAACAGCTGATAAATGATGGCAATGGTAAAAATGCCGCTCAGGGCATATATCAGAAATGCCCTGCTGAGAATGGTTTTATTGACCGGCGTTACCTGTTTGCTCATAGTTATTTTTTGTCAACAAAAATTTTCCCTGGTGGTGTGTGGGATGGATATATTTTTCTGGGGCTCAGTCTTTCATTCACTTTGGTGAGATTGACAGCCGTCATCAGTCGGGTTTTAGCCGAAATGTATTCGCTGCGCAGACCAATCAATTCCGTTTTATAACTCTCCATTTTATACACAGTCTTTTCTCCGTAATAAGAATTGGCGATGTACAGTAAAAAAAGGAAGGTGACATACAGAATAAATGGCAATTGTTTGATCAGACCTTCTTTTTCGAGAAAGCTGCCGGAAAGAATTGAACGGGGGCCGAACCTGCTGGTACGCGTATTGGCTCTTGCCGCTGCCGGCTCCGCCTTTTGCTTCCGTTCATTGATTATGGTGTTTTTCTCTTTCATAATTTTTCTCCGACTCTTAATTTGGCACTGCGGCTACGGGGATTCCGTGCAATTTCTTCGGGTGTGGGAACAATCGCACCGCGCGAAATGTCTTTCCACATCAGGTCTTTACGCCCCATGATGGTTTCGGCAAAAGCATCATTTGTTTTTTGTTCCTTGAAAAACGTTTTCACCATGCGGTCTTCGAGCGAATGATATGAAATGATGACCAGACGGCCGCCGGGTTTGAGGCATGTATAACTTTGCTGCAGAAATTCCTCCAGCGCTTCCATTTCTTTATTGACCTCGATGCGGATGGCCTGGAATATCTGCGCCATCAGACTGTTTTCGCGGCCCGGACGGGCAAATGACTGAAGGATGACCGCCAGATCAAAAGTGCTCTCAATGGCTTTCTTTATGCGGGTTTTAACAATGGCATTGGCAATTTTCCACGCCTGATCCGACTCCCCGTAGGTACGGAAAATACGCGTTAATTCTTCAACGCTGTATTCGTTGACAACCTGTCGTGCATTGAGCTCCGATGCATTGTTCATGCGCATATCGAGCGGTGCATCAAAGCGGAACGAAAATCCGCGTTCAGGTGTTTCAATATGGTGGCTCGAAATGCCCAGATCGGCCAGAATACCATCGACCGGGAGTGCTTCGTAATAGCGCAGAAAGTTGCGGAGAAAGCGGAAGTTGGAGCGGATGACCGTTATATTTGGATGTCCTTCGAAACCGTTTACAGCGTCTTCGTCCTGATCAAATCCATACACCATTCCGGTTTTGAGCTGGCTGGCAATGAGCTTTGAATGACCACCGGCACCAAAGGTTGCATCAACATATCTGCCGCCGGATTGCACGGCCAGATATTCAACACATTCTTTCAGTAAAACACTCTCGTGATGCGTCATGGTTTGTCGGGGCTGCTGTTTGCATCTCCCATAACCTCTTCGGCCAAGGTGGGGAAATCAGCAGAACCGCCGGCAATGAATGCTTCGTAATCGGCTTTCGACCAGATTTCGAGCCGGTCGATGGCCGAAGCCAGCACAATGTCCTTATCGATGCCGCCGAAAACCATCAGGTCTTTCGGAATCAGCAGCCGGCCGCCATCGTCGATATTGACAACACGCGAACCCGACATAAACAAACGGATAAAGTCATTGTTTTTTTTCACAAAGCGGTTCAGCCGGGCAATTCCTTCGGTTTCCCTGGCCCAGGTTGATTGTGGGAAAAGTTCAATACACTTGTAAAACACACTTCTTTTCATGACAAACGCCTCCGATGCTTCATCAGCAAGCTGCTTCCGAAGAGAGGCCGGAAAAACGAAGCGCCCCTTCGAATCTGCTTTTACATCATAAACACCGATAAATGCTGCCATTTCAAGATTTTAATGTGTAAAGGAAAGAATTTCTCCCCACTTTTAGCCACTTTTAGCCACTTTGTTGATAACTTTTTACTGATATGAACAAAAAAGGTTTCAAAAAATTCTTAAAACATTGAAAATCAGATATGTAAAAAATGACTTCTGGTGGGGAAACCCTGAAAATGGTGAATAACTCACTCAAACGCTGATTTGGTGGGAAGTTCTTACATTTGCAAAACAATACCGGAGATATGGAAGTACAGAGTAACCGAATTGAAAATGGCTCGTTGGTCATCAGTGAAAGGACCATTGATGTCAGACAATTGATCCGAGACAAAAACCCTCGACTGGAGCGGCTTTTACCGGGATGTATTATTCGGTATCTCCGAAAAATCCTGCACGAAAAGGATATCAATGAGAACCTGTACCGCAACCGGGATAAACACGGGGTTGACATGGTAAGTGCCGTTCTGGCCGATTTTGGTGCCACTATTCAGGTAAACGGGCTCGAAAATCTGGAGGGGCAGGAACGTTTTATTCTGGCTGCCAATCACCCTTTGGGTGGTCTTGATGGTTTGGCGCTGATTGAGACAGTGGGTCGTGTAAAACCCCCTGTTCGTTTTCCGGTCAACGATTTTTTGTTGTATCTGCCCAATATGCGTGAATTGTTTATTCCTATCAACAAGGTGGGGGGGCAGTCTTCGGCCGGCGTTAAAGCGCTCGAAGAGGCATTTGCATCCGATGCCAATGTGTTGTATTTCCCGTCGGGGCTTGCTTCGCGAAAAATTAAAGGGAAAATTGTGGACCTGGAATGGAAAAAAACATTCATTCAGAAAGCCCGTCAGCATCAGCGTGCAGTGATTCCGGTTCATGTGAGCGGACAAAATTCAAAACGTTTCTACAGGATTGCCAGGTGGCGTAAATTCCTGCGCATTAAGGTGAATATTGAAATGCTGTATCTGGCCGATGAAATGTATAAGCAGGAAGGACAAACCATTGCTATAACCATTGGCAAACCTATTCCGTATACTGTGTTTGACAAAAGTAAAAAAGACATTGAATGGGCCGATTATGTTAAAAAAATTGTGTACAGTCTGCCACAAAATGATTAATTTTACAACCTTGTTTTATTTTTTATTGATAGGGATATTATGAAACCGCTGATAGACAAAGTTTCACGCGAAGATTTACTCAGAGAACTCACTCCGGAGCGCTTTGTCCGCTATACGAATTTTGGCCATAACGAAATTTATATTTTTCTGGGTGATGATGCTCCGAATCTGATGCTCGAAATTGGTCGGCTGCGCGAGATTGCTTTCCGTGAAGCTGGCGGTGGAACAGGTGAACCGGTTGATATTGATGCCTTTGATAAAGGCACAAACGCTTATTATCAGCTTATTGTCTGGAATCCGGTCGAACAGGAAATCGTCGGTGGTTACCGCTATATCAAGCTAAAAGATGTACAACCCGACGTGCACGGACATTATCATCTCGCTACAACCCACATGTTCAGGTTCTCCGAGAAGTTTATGGATGAATATTTTTTCGACACCATTGAACTTGGACGGTCGTTTGTGCAACCGCAATATCAGCCAACCCGCGATAGCCGCAAGGGCATTTTCTCGCTCGACAACCTGTGGGATGGCCTCGGTGGACTGATAATTATGCATCCCGACATAAAATACTTCTACGGCAAAGTCACCATGTATCTCAAATACGATCAGTTTGCCCGCGATGTTATTATGGCATTTCTGATGAAACATTTTCCCGATCGTGATAATCTTGTCTGGGCTTATGTGCCGCGACCCATCCGGACTACCGATGATGTGATCCGTCAAATCCTGCATGGTAAAACCTACGATGAAGATAAATCATTGCTCATGCGTTTTGTAAGAAGCCGTGGAATGAATTTCCCGCCTCTTGTAAATGCTTATATGAATCTGACCAACTCGATGAGAACTTTTGGTTCTTCGCTTAATGAAACCTTTGGTGATGTTGAAGAAATAGGCATTCTGGTTACCATTGCCGATATCTACGAATCGAAGAAACACCGGCATCTTGCTTCCTTTAACAAGGGGCGCGAATAATTTTTCCATTTTTTTATGATCGCTAAATATATTTCCGGTTGCACCACGTGGACCAAATGCCCACCGGCGCGTTTGCCCGAGTTTGCTTTTACAGGTCGCTCCAATGTTGGAAAGTCGTCTCTCATAAATGCCATGACGGGCATAAACAAACTGGCCAAAATCAGCGCTACACCCGGAAAGACACAAATTATCAATCATTTTCTGATTGACAATAATTGGTATCTGGCCGATTTGCCGGGTTATGGTTATGCCCGGATATCGAAAAAAACGCGCGAAAAATGGGAGCCTATGATACGCGAATACCTGCGCCGGCGCCAAAATCTGATGACCACATTTGTGCTTCTCGATTCACGCCTGGAACCGCAGAAAATAGACATGGAATTCATTGACTGGCTGGGCGAAAACAGCATTCCACTGGCATTGGTTTTTACCAAAGCCGATAAATGCTCAAAGAATGAATTGAAGCGGAATGTGGATGTTGTGCTCAAAAAAATTGCTGAAAACTGGGAAGAACTGCCGGCTCATGTCATTACCTCTTCCGAAACGGGCGCCGGTATCGAAGATCTGCTGCAGTTTATTGACGGTGTAAATCGTCTGTGGGTCCCTCCGTCGTCCATTTGAATTTGTTGAATTCCGATGCCAGTGAGTGGCGCTTCATGCGCACCAGCCCGAAAATCCAGAGAAATATAACAAACGGAAAGAAGATCAGCAATGCCCAGCCTTTTTCTATCATGAGCAGGAAGTCGTAGATTCCATGCAGCAGAAAGGGCATAAAAAACGCCATAAACATATGCCAGCCTCTTTTTGTCGGAAGGAATTTTGCCAACCCGAAACGATAGCCCATGATTACTCCAAAAAGCATATGTGCCGGGACTGCTGATACCGCTCGCATGTATGCTACGCCATTGCCATCGCTGGAATACACCATCACATACAGAATGTTTTCAATCAGGGCAAAGCCCAATGAAACAAATCCGGCATATACAATTCCATCGAACCGTTCATTGAACTGGCGTGAACCGAAAAATATAATCAAAACCGCCAGCCATTTAAATCCTTCTTCGGTGAAAGAAGCAACGGCGAAGGCGTTCAATGCAGCTCCCCTGGTGGTTCCCATGTATGGAGCAATCAAAGCGGAAATACCAATTTCAACCAATAAAACAGGCACAACAATGGCAATTCCGGCAATCATTGCTTTTACAAGCATTGAAAAAGGCTCTTTTTCGTATTTATCGCGATAATAAATGTAAAAGGCCAGTATAAAAACAGGTGCGGCTGCAAGTATCAGTGAATTGATCATTCGGTTTTTATTTTTGCTGTAAAGGTAATAATCGAAACAATACAATGTTGATGGTACAATAAATCCTTAAACAAAAAAACCGGCCTTTTGAGCCGGTTTTTCTCATTGTGTATAAGGAAATAATTATTTGATTTCCCAGGTTTCGCCGCTGTTGAAAAGGTCGTCCATGCATTTGATTTTGCTTCCTGCTTTTACCTGCTCAATCTGTTCTTCCATCAGATCATCGTAGGTAGGAGCAGCGGCAGCGCGGATCACGCCAAAGGCAATCGGGCTCGACAGTTTGGCCAGCATCAGATGCATTCCGGGATCGGGATTGTGCATGTCGTGAATCAGAATATCTTCCTCAGTAATTCCGTTTTCACCGATGGTTACGACTTCAAGAGAGCGGCCGTTCAGGCGGATACCTTTGTTTTTTTCCGCACCGAAAATCATACGTTCGCCATGTTTCAGATGCAGCTGCATATCGGCGCGGTGTTCTTTCGAAGTGATGTATTCATGCGCCTTGTCGTTGAAAATAACACAGTTCTGCAGAATTTCCACAATCGAAGTTCCGTCGTGCTTGGCAGCTTCGAACATGATTTCGGTCATCATCGGCGGGTTGGTGTCAATAGCGCGTGCAAAGAATGTTCCCTGCGCTCCGATGACGAGTTCGCCTACCGAGAAAGGATGCTCGATGGTTCCGTAAGGTGATGTCTTGGTCTGGGCTCCCAGCGGGCTGGTAGGTGAGTACTGTCCTTTGGTGAGACCATAAATCTGATTGTTGAAGAGCATCACGTTTACGTCGATGTTGCGGCGTATAAGGTGAATAAAATGGTTTCCGCCAATGGCAAGTGAGTCGCCGTCGCCGGTAGCAATCCATACGCTGAGGCCCGGGTTGGCAATTTTCACACCCGATGCAATGGCATGAGCGCGGCCGTGAATGCCATGAAAACCGTATGAATTTACATAATACGGAAAACGCGATGAGCAGCCGATTCCGGATACCACCACATAGTTTTCCTTTTTGTAACCGATTTCCGGAAACACTTTGGCAACTGCGTTCAGGATGCTGTGGTCACCACAACCAGGGCACCATTTCACCATCTGGTCGCTGACAAAATCTTCTTTTGTCAAAGGGACCGGTGATTTTTCTATGCTGTTTCTGATAACGCCCATCATAATATTAAGCTTTTAAGATTTGACTGAAATTTTCGACCAGTTCGTGAGCCGTGAATGGCTGCCCCTGTACCTTGTTGTATTGCAGGTAAGGAATTTCGGGGAAGTTGATGCGCAGATAACTGGCAAACTGACCCATGCTGAGTTCACATACCACTATTTTCTTGAATGAAGCAAGCATTTCGCGTGTGTTTTTCGGCAGCGGATTGATGTAGCGGAAATGGGTGTGAGCGATTTTCATACCTTCGGCTCTGGCCATTTCAACAGCACCCTGTACCTGGCCTTTGGTGCCGCCCCAGCTGACAACGAGCAGATCGGCATCGGCCGGACCTGTGAAATCCTGCATCGGGAGGCGATCGGCAATGCGTTCGACTTTTTCGGCGCGCAGTTTCACCATCAGTTCATGATTGGCCGGATCGGTTGATACTTCACCATATACATTTGTTTTTTCGAGACCACCAATGCGATGACGCAGCCCTTCGGTTCCGGGGACAGCCCATTCGCGTGCGAGCGTTTCAGGATCGCGGTCATAAGGCAGGAATTTGCCTTCACCGTCTTTTCTGGGCTTGGCTTTTCGAGGGGTAATGGCCGGCAGTTCAACCATTTTTGGAATTTCAATGACTTCGGAACCAAAACCGATATATCCATCGGTGAGACATACAGCCGGAGTCATGTGTTCCAGTGAATATTTGGCTGCTTCGTATGCAGCGTAGAAACAGTCAGCCGGTGATGATGCAGCGATGACAAACATAGGAGCTTCTCCGTTGCGGCCGTATAGTGTCTGCAGAAGGTCGGACTGTTCACTTTTGGTGGGAAGCCCTGTTGAGGGACCACCGCGCTGAACGTTGACAACTACCAGCGGAAGTTCTGTAATAACTGCAAGCCCCATAGCTTCAGATTTCAGCGACAACCCGGGGCCAGATGTTGTGGTACAGGCCAATGAGCCAGAGAAGCTGGCTCCGATAGCGGAGCAAATCCCTGCGATTTCGTCTTCGGCCTGAAAAGTTTTTACACCAAGTTCGCGGTGTTTGGCCAGTTCCATCAGAATTTCGGTTGCAGGAGTAATGGGATATGAACCGAGGAACAACTGCAAACCGGCTTTTTCGGCGGCTGCCATAAGTCCCCATGCAGTGGCTTCGTTGCCGTGAATGTTGCGGTATTTGCCAGGTTTGAGCTGTGTTTTGGGAACAACAAAACTTGGAATGGCTTCGATGGTATTGGCGAATTCAAAACCGTTTTTGATCACGATTTCGTTGATTTTGATCAGTTCCGGTTTTTTCTTGAAACGTTTCTGCAGATAATCGTCAGTTGCTTTCAGGTCGAGGCTGAACATGTTGAACAGCATACCAAGTACAAACATGTTTTTGGTTTTCTCTGCTGTTTTGTTGTCAATACCCATTTCTTTAAGGCTGCCTTTGGCCAGCGAAGTGATGGGTGCGTGAATAACATTGAATCCTTCGAGGGTTCCGTCGAACAAAGGATTTGTTGTGTAGCCGAGCGTTGTAAGTACTTTCTCTTCGAAGCTGTCTTCATCGGTAATGATGGTGCCACCTTTTTTTACATTTTTCAGGTTGGCTTTCAGCGATGCAGGATTAAATGCAACAAGAACATCGCATTGATCCCCCGGAGTAAGTACTTTTTTGAAACCGAAGTGTACCTGAAAACCTGATACGCCGGCAACAGTGTTGCGCGGAGCACGGATTTCGGCAGGGAAATCGGGAAATGTTGCCAAATCTTCACCAGCTAATGCGATGGTTTCAGAGAAAATGGTTCCGAGAAGCTGCATCCCGTCGCCGGAATCACCGACAAACTTGATGACAACATCGTCTTTGTTAACCACTTTTCGGTTATTTTGTGCAGTCATACGTTGGTTATTAAAATTGTGCAAAGGTATATCGATTTTCCTATACTACCCGAAAAACTTCCTCTTAAAAAAGTCAATGTTATGGTTGATTTTTAATGTTTTATTTGTTGAACACCGCCATAGTGCTTATTATACAAGCTTATACTGTTTGTTATTCCGATCAGTAATCAATATTTTTTGGCCTGTTTATCAGCCATATGCAAAAAACTGAATGTTTTGAAAGGTTACCAGTACAACTTTTGCTATGCGGCGCGGTCTAAACACCACCAAAATCCTTTTTTATGAAGAGATTAATACTTCCACTTCTGATAATTATAGTTTTATCAAGCAGTTGCAGCAAATGGGGCTGGGTGACCCTTCAATATCCAAATCCGCCACAACTTACCTTATCCGAGAATATTAAAACAATTGCTGTTATTAACCGTTCGCTGGTAAAACAGGACGACAAGAATAAAAATCTGATTGAAACAGTGGCTTCGGCCGAAGTGGGCGGATCGGACAAGATTGCCTCCGACGAATGTATCAAAGCGGTATTCGATCGCATGAACGGCTGGTCCGATATCAATATTGTTATTCCTGAAAAAACAAGATTCTATGGAACTGGCACCCGTGAAACACCCGAGTTGCTTAACTGGGATACCGTACGGGCTATTTGCGATGCAAATAAAGCCGACGTACTGCTGGTGCTCGAAAACTTTGATTCAAATTCGGATCTGGTTGCTCAGACCGTTACCAATCAGGTTGGCGCTGTTATTTCGGGACAGACACAGCCTGTTGTGCCGCGTCAGATCCGAATGAATGTAATCAGCTACTGGCGCCTGTACGATCCGAAAGACAAAAAGATTATTGATCAATATCAGACGCAGACTCATATTATGTTTGAAAACCCGGACGGGCTGGTGGTTCCTTCGCCCGAAGCATTGCCGCAAACAGCCTATGCTGCCGGAAACGAATACATCAGCCGCTTTCTGCCCAGCTATTATGTGGTTCGGCGCGATATGTACAAGCGAGGCAAAG
>CAYSCE010000074.1:0-11095 GCA_964429475.1 uncultured Bacteroidaceae bacterium
CGGCGGGGAAGGGTGATTCTACTTGTCCGCCCTTCAAATCACGATAGTGACTGCTGCCGGCGGATTAGCGTTCATAAGTACACGCCAGAGCATTAGCGAACATTAGCGTCATTAGCGGAGAAAAAGGAGGATATGCCGGGAAGGTTTTTGATGAGATACTCCGACGGTACTGTCCGGGGAACTAAAACGCTTTCCTGTTCTCCGGAACATCCGGATGGTTTTCATAGTGTATTTCGTACAGAAACAATCCGTGTGCGGGCACCGAAGCGCCTGCCTGACTGCGGTCGCAGGCCTGTATGATTTCGCTGATGTTGTCTGCCGACTGGCGCCCACGGCCGATTTCGAGCAGGGTGCCTGTAATGGCGCGCACCATATTGCGGATAAAACGGTCGGCACTGATTTCAAAAATAATCAGTCCGTCGCGTTCAAAAATGTCGGCGCGATATACATGACAGATTCCATTGTTTTGTCCGCCATGCAGTTTTGCAAATGAAGTAAAGTCGTGTTTGCCGACTAATGCTGATGCGGCTTTGCGCATTTTGTCAATGTCGATGGCATACGGCACCAGCATGGCAAATGGCGACAGAAACGGCGATCGCTGCGGCATCATGAAATAGCGGTAGGTACGCTTTGTTGCATCGAAGCGGGCATTCCAGTTGTCATTAGCCGGGAAAATGCTGTAGACCAAAATACCTGCGGGCAATATGGCATTGAGATGATACGTCAGCGAATCGGGTTGCTGAATCTGCGTATCGGTATCGAAGTGTGCGAAGAAATTATATGCATGAACACCTGTATCGGTGCGCCCACAGCCGGTTACAGCAGTTTCGCTTTTCAATAAAACCGTCAATGCTTTTTCAATTTCTTCCTGAATACTGACGGCGTTCACTTGTCGCTGCCAGCCGGCGAAAGCCGAACCATTGTAGCACAAATGAACGCCGTATCGCATACGCAGTATTATTTGATCAGCGGAATCCGCTGCAGAGTTTGTTCAGAACTTAATTCGAGCCAGTACATTCCTTTCGACACTTCATCAAGACGAAGCTGGAAGCGGTTTTCGCCGGCAGCAGCATCGAATGCCGATGTTGAAATAATCTGTCCATCGCTGCTGTAGAGCCGGATTGTATAAGTGTCAGCAGTTTGTGCAGTGAAAATTAAAGTAGTCATTCCATCCTGTACCGGATTCGGGAAGAGCAGCAAAGTGTTTTCAGTTACCTGAATACCATCGGTAATAATCACTACCTGTTGCATGATGGTATCACTGCCACAGCTGTTGAACACAATCAATGTCACCCAGTAAGTGCCTTCGGTGCTGTACACATGATCGGGATTCTGTTGCACCGAATTCGATCCGTCGCCGAAATTCCAGAGCCACGATTGCAATGTTGATCCATTGCCATCGGACTGGTCGGTGAAGTTGGTCATTTGTCCGGCAGCGCCTGCTGTAACACTAAAAGCAGCGGTGGGCCTGGGTTCTATATACAACTGTTGTGTGATGGTATCGGAGAATCCGATGTTTGAAACAACAATCAGTGTCACATTGTAATAGCCTGAATCGGCGTAGGAATGCGATGGATTCTGCAGGGTTGAATGGGATGTGCCATCACCGAAATTCCAGTCCCAGCTTACGATTGAGCCGCTGGCGATGGTTGATTCATCCATAAATATGGTAGTTCCGCCAACACAGAATTGCGATGCAGAGAATTCGGCATTGGGCGCATTGCTGATAACAACCTGCTGTGTAATGGTATCATTGGCACAGCCGCCGGATCCAATGGCAATCAGCGTTACAGTGTATGTGCCAGGTGTTGCATATATGTGCGTTGGGTCGGTCACTGTGTTTGATTGTCCATCGCCGAAATCCCATGAATAAGCAACAGCGCCGGTAGAGCTGTTTATAAAATCAACAGAGTTGCCATTGATGTTTTGAGTAAAAGAAGCGTTGGCCTGCTGGTTGATGGTGGCAGTTGCAGCAACGCGTGTACTGGAGCACGATTCCATTGTTTTTACAACCCAGTCGAAGAAGAAATAAAAATACGATTGGTTCTGATTGTTTCCTGTGATGGAAATCAGATTTGAAATGGTGTACGGATATGAAGGATTGCTGCCGATATACAGATTGTTACCGGTGCCTGTTTTTAAACCAAGGCGGTAGCCGGTTCCAACAGGAACATCGAAATCAAGTGTAACCAGATATGGATTTTGTCCGGTTGGAATATTTGCCACAACCGAGTCGAGTGTAGTTCCAGAGCTGTTTTGCAGATAAATGGTTCTGGAACCAACTGTGTTGACGTACACTTTTACTGATTCAAGACGGAGCGGTTGTGAAACATCAAAAATCATATAACGATAGTTGGCTGTGCTGGTGAAATATTGTCCGCCGCCTGAGTTGTCCGTCATACCGGTATGCTGTGCAGCGCCCAGAGTGGATGATTCGGACGCAACATAATAATTGGTGGTTGTTGAAATGGATGGTGTAGTAAATGAAGTTCCGGTTCCCAGCAAAGTTCCTCCAATGGCTGCAGAATACCAGTTCAGCGTTCCGCTGCCAGTTGCAGTGAGTGTAACAGCGCCGGTTCCGCAGCGCGAGTCTCCGGTAGCTACCGGCGCAGTTGGCATGCTGACCGCGATATAGGATGTTTTTGTTTCGGTATCGTTGCCCGAGCAGGCTGTAATGGTTAATGTAACGTTGTAGTTTCCGTTTGTAGCATAGGCGTGCTGTGGGTTTTCGAGTGTCGAGGTTTGTCCGTCACCAAAGTTCCAGAGGAAAGTGCAACCGGCAGGATAGGTGCCGGTATTGGAAAACTGCACCACGCCGGTACAGGTTGAGGTGACATCGGCACTGAAATTGGCAATCGGTGCAAGCGGCGCCAATACTACGTTGCGGGTTGTTGCAGTACCATTGGTTACCGAAATTCCAGTGATGGTTTTGGAAATATAACCCGGCGCAGAATAAGTAATGCTGTAGGTTCCGGTGTTGACATATTTGTGATAGTTACCAACCGGCAAAGCCGAGTACACATGCGAGCTGTCGTTGGCCTGATCGTAACTGTTGGCAAATACTTTTGCGCGTATAGGCTGACCGGAACATGAGTCGGTAATGACACCGCGGATACCGTACAGACTTTCTTCCATGTAATCAAGTAAAGACTGATAGTTTGTACTCCACATACCGTTCAGGTTTTCGGTAGCGGTAGTTTTGGTGCCATCGAGTTCGATGGTTACTTCGCGGCATTGGTGATAATAATTCATGTAATCCTGTCGGCCGCCTTCTACAACATACCAGTCACCGCCTTCGGTTACACCATCGCTGTAGGTATCGGTCATGTAGCCGGCTGTAACTGCACGGGCTGTAGTAACATAGTCGGTGCAGACTCTTTCCCACCAGGCTGCATCGGCATTCGGATTACCGCTCGTGGTCCAGGTATCCCAGGGATAATTAACCAGCTCGGCGCCACCATGAAAATTGGCCGCCATGTTAAAATGATGATTTGCAGCGAAGCTCATGAACGCCTGTGTTTCGGGCTGCCATGCATTTCCGTCGGGATGATCACCGCCAAGGGGGTCTTTGTAATTGCGGTTCAGATCGACACCGGACAAATTTCCGCGGATTGAATTGGCAATGGTTGAACCCACCGGTGATGAGCTATAATAAGTACCTTCGGGATTGGCCAGCGGGCAAATCCAGATTTCGGCACCACTCACCAGACTTGTAACCTGCGAAACAGATCCGTAATTGGAAAGCAGATAATCAATCATGCGGAGCATCAGATAATATCCGGTGGTTTCGTCTCCGTGCATCGACGATGAATACAGGAACTGTGGCTCGTTTTCAGCGGTATTGACATTATCCGAAATGCGGGCCACCAGAATTTTGTAGTTCCCGGATGGGGTTGAGGTCATGATGGTGTCAATATCGCAAAGCGTCGGATATGTGCTTGCGAAATTGGCCAGCATCTGTTCGTACACGCTGTAGGTCGGGTATCGGTCCCACGTGGCCATCTGAGCCACGGTGGTAGCCATATTCAATGCTTTGGGAACATCTTTGGGAATAATGTCGTATGGAATATTTCTGGTCAGAAAAGTCTCAAATTCAGTAGGGTTTGCATATGCTGTTACTACGAAACCCTGTCCGTTGGGCAATTCTCGTACATTGTCGATGGATATAATTCTTGTCAGATCATTGTTGATCTGAGCTTTGGTGTCCACATTAAAACGGAGAACAATTTCACCCCGCGATTGTAAAATCTGGGTGGCCTGCTGATACTGGGTTTGTGCGAATAATGAAATCGACAGAAACACCAACAGAAGAGTACAGTTCAGTCTCATACAAATATTATTTTCCAGAAGACAGTAAAAACGTTATAAAGTTGCGGCCTTGCAGTTTTTTTCTGTAAGCTCAACAGCTTTGATGATTTCGGCAAACTTTGCTTCATTCACCGGATGTACCGGGAGACGGAACACGTGCTGAATGAGACCTTTTACATGCAGCACTGCTTTTATGCCGCTCGGGTTGCCCATATTGAGCAATGTGTGCATGATGGGAAGCAGCAGATAATGATATTTGCGGGCTTCTTCCATATTACCGGCCATGGTGGCGTGAACCATTTTTGAAAATTCTTTCGGATAGGCATTGGCAATGACCGAAATAACACCACAGGCTCCAAGCGAAATAATCGGCAGAGCCAGCGCATCGTCGCCGGCAACAACTTCGAGTGCGGCAGGGCGCTGATGCAGCAGATCCATCACCTGATCCATATTGTCGGTAGCTTCCTTGATGGCCATCACATTCGGGCAGTCATTGGCAATGCGGATGGTGGTAGCCGGTTCCATATTAACCACAGTGCGACCAGGCACATTGTATAAAATCACGGGCAGGGGAGCATGTTCCGCAATCATTTTATAATGCATGTACATGCCGTCCTGATTGGGTTTATTGTAATAGGGCAGGACCGATAAAATGGCCGAAGCACCTGTAAAATCAAACAGGTTCATTTCTTCAACCAGTTTGGTGGTATTGTTATTTCCAAAGCCAATAACGATGGGCACTTTACCATTCAGATGCTTTGATACCAACCGAAGTGCTTCCTGTTTTTCCTGCAGCGAAACGGTTGGAGATTCGCCCGTAGTGCCGAAAAGCACAATATAGTCAACGCCGCCGTTTACAACATGATCAACCAGTTTAATCATGCTGCCGAAATCGATTGAACCTTCTTCATTAAAAGGTGTAACCAGTGCTACACCACATCCTTGTACTGAAAATTTCATAGTGGTTTGTTTTGAAACATATTCTGGAACTGAACTGCCAGCTTCATCATATTCTCTTGCGATTGTGGATGTTCAGCTTCAATTGAAATATCGAAAATGTGCTGGTTTTTACGGGCCGGAGTTCCAATCTTCAACTGCGCGGCCGACAGGCATATAATCCAGTGAATAACGGGCTGCATGCACTGCGTGAGATCGATCAGCACATCGAAAGATTCGACTAAAAAATTGTCGACCGCTTTATTCGATGGAATGCCGGATGCCTGTACATCCGATTTTCCCAGATACTGAATATTCAACGACTGCTGACACCAGGCTGGCAGCGCCGGCTGGCCATGAAAACCAATGGCTTTCACTTTTTTATTTTGAATCTGAAGACCTGCAAGCACGCGCGAAAATTCATTGTATCTTTCTTCGGTTGTAGCATCGAACAGCAATAAAAAGCTGACGGAGTCTTCAAAACTTTTATTCAGAACAACACGCTTCATTCCTGCTTTTCGCTTATTCAGCGCTTTACGGAACTGGTTGTCGCGGTATTTCTTGAGCATGGTTTTGATTTTTTATTCGATGTTACAACAACGTAATTGTGTACAGATTATTTTGATTTATCAGGTGCAACAGGAATATCAGGAATGGGCTTGTAGTTTTTCAATTCTTCCTTAATGACTTCAATGGCTTTCAGAAGCTGGGTGTCGGTTCCCATAAATTCCTGATAGGGGTCATTGTCAATAATAATGTCGGGTTCAACGCCAAATCCTTCAATAATCCATTTGCTTTCTTCGATGGAATAGCTTGCAAATTCAGGCTTGTTCAACGTAGTACCATCCACAAACGGCAATGAACCGCGGATACCCACAACGCCGCCCCAGCTGCGCACTCCAATGGTTTTTCCCAACTGATGTTTTTTGAATGCATAGGGGAAAAGGTCTCCGTCCGAAGCGGAATACTGATTCAGCAATAGGACTTTTGGTCCGATCATGAGCTTGGTTGGTGTTTGTCCGGGAACCGTTACGTTGCGGGCCATGTTGGCACGTGTCGGTACACGCATCAGACGCTCCATAATCATGGGCGATACATTCCCGCCGCCGTTTCCGCGGTCATCAATAATCAGCGCTTTTTTATTCAGCTGCGGATAAAAATATTTTACAAATTCATTAAGCCCTTCAACACTCATGTCGGGAACATGAATATAACCGACTTCGCCGTTGGTAGCTTTGTCAACCATTTCCACATTGTGCTGTACCCAGTTGTAATAATACAAGGAAGCTTCACTTGCCAGCGGAATAACAATGACTTTGCGGGCGCCATCGGCCGAAGGTTTGCTGTTTACAAGCATTTCAACCTGCACGTTGGCTTTGCCGGTAAGCAGTGAATACATATCATTCACCGTGTTGGTTTTCACTCCGTCGATGGCAATGATATATTCGCCTTCTTTTACATTCACACCCAGCTCGGAAAGCGGGCTGCGCAATTCTTTACTCCAGTTGGCGCCTTTCAGCACTTTCGATACTTTGAAAAATCCGGATGCATCGGCAGTAACAACAGCACCGAGCAGGCCAGTTGTAACGCGCTTCGGCATCGGGCAATCGCCGCCACTAATGTAGGCGTGACCTACATTGAGTTCGCCAATCAGTTCACCAATGATATAGTTCAGATCGTGGCGGTTGTTTACATAAGGCAGTAATGCTGCATATTTGTCGCGCATGGCATTCCAGTTTACACCATGCATGTTTTCAACATAAAAGAAATCGCGCATCTGACGATATACTTCGAAATAAATCTGCGACCATTCTTCCTGGCGTGTAACCGTGGTTTTCAGCTGATCAAATGAAACATTTTTATCGGGTTTCAATTCTCCTTTGGGCAAATCGACCACATAATAATTGCGGTCTTTGCGGATCATCATTTTCTTTGCGTTGGCAGTCATCTGAAAACCATCAAACTCGCCAATGGCGGTTTCTTTGGCATCTTCGATACTGTACAGCATCAGTCTGCTTTTCTCATCGCCGGTTCCCTGTTTCATATAATACACATCGTCGCCGGTCATTTCAACACCGAAATAATTCGATGCATCGATGGGTAAAGAAACAATGCGATCCTGAATTCCTTCTGTGGTAACAACCATATCAACAGTGGCTCCATCAGCGGGTTTGGCTTCGTCTTTCTTTTCTGTTCCCAACACAACTTCATCGTTTTTCGGAGCAAGCGGATTGGGGGTAGCTGCATTCAGCGGCACCAGATACACCCGGGCCATGTTGGTATAAGCCGTGTTCCATTCAGTCTGGCTGTAAATCGGATTAAAATCGCGGTCGCTGATAAACACCAGATATTTTCCGTCGCGGCTGAATTGTGCGTTGTATGATTCGTACCAGGTATCCGTGACAGCTGTTTTCTTTCCTGTAGCCAGCTCGTAAAGCATGATTTGATTCATTCCCGATTTTTGCGGCTCAACAAAAACAATCCATTTACTGTCGGGACTCCACGCAAAATCGTTGTATTCCCAAACGCCGTTTGAAGCGACTTCCGAGACTTTTTTCGTTTCAACATCTATATAGCGGAGACGAAGTTTTTTATCATTGAAAAGTATTTTTTTACTGTCGGGCGACCACTCAATGCTGAAATAATACGAGTCGGCTTTTTTGGTGAGCTGCACCGGTTCTGAGCTTCCGTCCTGGGCAACCATCCAGATTTCGAATTCGCCACTGCGGTCGCTGATGAATGCAATATTTTTTCCATCGGGCGACCACACAGCGTTGCGGTCATGCGCCGATGATTTTTTTGTCAGATTGCGGGTTACGCCACTTTTGACCGGAACCGAAAATATTTCGCCGCGGGCGCTCACTACAAGCCGTTCTCCACCAGGTGCCGGACTAACAAGCTGCATGTTTTTTGACGCATCGGCCAGAAAATCGCGGCTGTAGGCCATGTCGTTCGAAATCAGAATTTTTACCTTTTCGGCTTTTTTACTGGTCGTGTTGAAAAGATAGATGTAGCCGCCGTTTTCGAATACTATTTCGCCATTGCTGTGCGAAGGGAATTTGACATCATATTCAGTAAACTCTGTAACCTTTGTTGTAGCCTTGCTTTCGGTGTTATAGCAAAACAGGTTCATGGTGTGGTCGCGGTCCGAAATAAAATAAATTTCGTTTCCAATCCACATCGGCATGATGTCCTGTGCCTGTGTATCGGTAATTTTTTCGATGGATTTTGTTTTATAATCGAATATGCGGATGTCGTCGGCCATACCGCCTTTGTAATATTTCCATGTGCGGAATTCGCGAAAAACGCGATTGAAGGCCAGTTTGCTGCCATCGTTGTTGTAGCTGCAGAAGCCGCCGGTTGAGAGAGGCAGTTCTTCGGAGAGGCCGCCATCGACAGATACAGCATAGAGTTTACCAACGAAATCGTTGAAAGAAGTTCCGCGCGAACGGTAAATAATTTTCTTTCCGTCTGGTGTCCAGCACATCACAATATTGTTGGGTCCCATTCGATCCGAAATGTCGTCGCGACCAAGTGTTGCAGTATAGGTAAGTCTTTTTGGAATGCCGCCTTCAGCGGGAATCAGATACACTTCGGTATTGCCGTCGTATTGTCCGGTGAATGCAATCCATTTGCCATCGGGCGAAAAACGCGGGAACATTTCGTAGCCATCGCCCGAAGTAATGCGGCGTGCAGTACCTCCGGTTTTGGCAACGGAGTATAAATCGCCGGCGTAGGTAAATACGATGGTTTGGTTGTTCACGGCGGGGAAACGCAATAAACGGGCTTCCTGCTGACTTTTGACGGTGTGTGTCATCATGATCATGATCGCAATAAGAAGTGGATATTTCATTTTAAAGAAATTGTTTGTTGAAAGCTCAAAAGTACAGAATTTTGATCAAAAAGACCGACCTGCGCGCCTGATATTTATCAAGCGGGTGGGGAGACCCCTCAGAAATTTAAAACCTGAAACTAAACCAGCCGGAGTGAATGCGGCGGACCGGGATGCGCGATACAAAAAACGCAATGGCCAGAATGGTAGCAAAAACAAAGGCAAAATCGGTCCAGATCATTTGTACAGGATAAATTTCCGTGATAAAAGTGGATCCGCCCTCAAAGCGCACCAGACCTACCTGTTGCTGCAACACCAGAATGATGATGCTGATCACAAACCCGACCAGCATGCCGGCCAGACAAATAATAAAACCGTGCGACACAATCACACGCCGCACCTGACGAACATCGGCGCCCAGTGCGTATAAGGTCGATAAATCTTTTTGCTTGCTTAAAATTTCGAGTGTCAGCGTTGAAATAATGGTGAAAGAAGTAATCAGCAGAATCATAGCCAGAATCAGAAACACAATCAGCTTCTCGCTCTGCATGATTTTATACATTGCTTCTTCCTGTTCCATTCGGTTTTTGACAACAAATTTATCGCCGACCGCCTGCTGCAGACTTTCTTCAATGTCGCTTTGTGAGCCGTTTCCAGTCGTGCTGATTTCTATGGCAGTCGAAATATTTTTATACTCAAATAAGTCGCGGGTCAGTGCAACCGGAACAACAATATAGCTTTCGTCAAACTCCTGCTGAACCGAAAAGACACCACCAGGAAACGCTTTTCCGGTCATGAATTCGGAAGAAATATCGGCCGAAGCTGCCGCCGTTCTTTTCGGACTGTAGAATGTAAGTAGTGTTGTAAAATCATTTGGATTTATGCCCAGCGAATAATACACCGATGCGCCTACCAGCGCCTGATACAGCGTGTCATTTCCGAGTTCACTTGAACCACCGAGCATAAGCGGTGTGAATTTTTCTTCGTAGCCTTTTCCGGGCTCAACGCCTTTCAGATACACAACCTGCTGGCGTTCGCCATAGCGAACCATGCACACATCCTCGACTACAAAACCAACTTGCGAAACACCATCAATCGAAGCCAGCAATGAGGTATCGACCGATTTGTTTTCGAAATATTTTCCCGAAACCGGTTCAATGCGGTATTCGCTGTGAAAGCTGTTGAACATGCTGCTTACCAGCGATTCCAGACCATTGAATGCCGATAATACAATGATTAGAGCAGCTGTTCCGACTGCGATGCCCCAGAATGAAATGCCTGAAATAATGTTGATGATGCTGAACGATTTTTTTGATCGCCAGAAGCGGTAAGCCATCCAGGGTATCCATTGTTTGCCGGCCACAGCTATTGTTTTAAGGCTTTATCAATTTTTTCCATGTAATCCAGACTGTCATCAATAAAGAATTTCAGTTCCGGAATAATGCGCACCTGTTTGCCAATGCGCATTCCGAGCAACTTTCGTAATTCAGGCGTGTAAATCTGAATATTCTGAAACAATGAATCTTTATCTTTTGCGCCGAATAAACTCAGATATACTTTGGCTATACTCATGTCGGGGCTTAACCGCACAATGGTTACCGTAATCATGGCGTTGCCGAACATGTTTTTTCCTTCACGCAGAAAAATTTCGGCCAGATCCTTTTGAATCAGCCGCGCTGCTTTTTGTTGTCTGATGCTATCCATGATGCAAAAATACAAAATAATGCTTTATGTGCATGAGGCATGAGGCATGCGGCATGCGGCACAACGCACAGCGCGCAGCGCTCAACGCACAATGCGCAATGCACAACGCATGCGGCATGAGGCACAACGCGCAGCGCTCAATGCACAATGCACAACGCACAATGCGCAATGCATGCGGCATGAGGCACAACGGTTAGCGAGTAAAAAGTTTATAAAGTTTCAAGTTTATAACGGTGATGAAGTGGGCGGCATAGAGCGCAACGCGCAATGCATAGGGCATGAGGCACATCCCCGACGCTGTCGGTCGGGACTTTC
>CAYSCE010000075.1:0-3910 GCA_964429475.1 uncultured Bacteroidaceae bacterium
GCGAAGAAACTGTTCTGGCCCGCGTTGGTGAAGGTATTGTAACCTCAATCGGTTCTTCGTTCAGCCACAAGGAAGTACTTGAAAATCCTGATAAAATTTCAAAAGTGGTACTAGCCCGCGGACTTGATGCCGGAACTGCTTTCGAAATTCTGTCCATTGATATCGCCGATATCGATGTCGGTAAAAATATCGGAGCTATTCTACAGATGGATCAGGCTCAGGCCGATAAAAATATTGCACAGGCAAAAGCCGAAGAGCGCCGCGCCATGGCTGTAGCGCTCGAGCAGGAAATGATTGCCAAAGCTCAGGAAGCCCGCGCAAAAGTAATCGAAGCTGAAGCAATGATTCCAATGGCCATGGCCGAAGCTTTCCGCAACGGAAATCTTGGAATCATGGATTACTACAAAATGAAAAATATTCAGGCCGATACCGATATGCGGCAAAATATTGCCAAACCTGGTACTCAAGGCCCGGAAACGAAAAAATAATTCTGTTATGATTTTCAATTCAGCTCCTGTTGCACACGCGGCAGGAGCTTTTTTATTGCGGTAATGCTTCTACACATTTCCGGAAATCATTGCCCCGGTACTCAAAATTGATGTATTTGTCATAGCTTGCTGCTGCAGGCGACAACAGGCAAATCCGCCCGGGATGCGTGTTTTCAGAAGCAATACGAACAGCGTCACTCATTTCTCCGGCATGAAAAATCCGGATATTACTTTTTTGTTTTTCAATTTCATTCGCGATAACTGCGCCTACATCGCCCATCAGCACCAGATTTAAATCATCTTTCATGAGCAGAAAATCAATCAGTTCGCTGTAATCAATGCCGCGGTTGAATCCGCCCAGAATGATGGTTTCGGTCATGGGGAACGCTTTCAGCGCAGCAATAGCCGATTGCGGTATGGTAGAAATTGAATCGTTGATGTATTTAACGCCATTGACTTCTCGCACAAATTCCATACGGTGTGGCAGTGGCTTAAAGGTGTATAATGAATTTATGGCATCGCTTAGTTCAATACCGGCTTCGACAGCAGCTCCCAGCGCAGCAGCACAGTTTTTGAGATTGTGAATGCCTTGCAACGGATTACGGGCCAAATCAATTTTCTCGCTGTAATGGGTTTCATCAAACTCAAAAATAATCTCGTCTCCGGCCGCGTCAAATCCGGTAATCTGACCCGAACATTGTTTCTGATATTCCATCCATTCCTTACCAAGCCAGTCTGCAGGAATAAATAATCTGCCGCCCCATTTCTGATAGAGTCCAATGTTCCACTTGGTGTGTGCATACGCCTGAAATGAAGCATAATGATCCAGATGCTCCGGAAAAATATTCAGCAACACCGAAATACTGGGCGACGAATACACCGTTTCGAGCTGATGACACGATAATTCCGCAACAATCATTTTCCGCTCTGCATCTTCTATTTCGTCGAAAAAAGGCAGTCCCATATTGCCTGCCAGCACAGCCTTCATACCATTGCTGACCAATAGATGGTGGATGAGTGTTGTCGTTGTGCTCTTGCCTTTGGTGCCGGTTACACCAACAACCTTATGTCCGAAAAAGCTCAGCAGGAGCCCGGTTTGAGAAGTTATCTTTTCAGATTGAATCCATTTTTGCGGAACCTGTTTCAAACTGATACCCGGCGTTTTGAGCATCAGATCAAAATCGTCCGGATCGCCAAAATACGCTTCACCAAACACTTTGTAAACATTGATGCCGGCAAATTCACCTTCGAATTCAAAATCTTTGGCATCACCGACTGTAATAACCGCATCGGGAACATGCTTCAGCAAAAAACGCAGAGAGCTCTTTCCTTCGCGCCCAAAGCCAGCTATAAGGATCCGCTTGCCTTTCAGATAATCAATTAAATTACTAAATTCCTGATACATCGCGCAGAATTTTTTCGTAAAGCGGTAAAAGATTATGTTCTGAATTCCAGGAGTTCAGACTATTTGTATCCGGCATTTCATGCGGCTTTTCATATGCAGACAACAAGTATGGCAATGATGCCGCATCAGAATAAAAACGCTGTATCGCAAGCTGTATGGCCTCATTCACTTCCGAAACAGTACCGACACATTCAAACGGTTTCACGGGCGATACACCGGTAAGCTCATCAAATGCGGATTTCAGCGATTTGTTTTCGTACATGTTTATTCCGAAAATTTCTTCCAGTTTATCCGGTGAAATAAACGGAGATAAAATGATGTTGGCAAACAAACATTTCGGACATTGTCCACACCAGATATCTTCTTTGCTGCCGGCATTGCAACTGCGGAAAACCGCATGGTAGGCTGTCATATGTGAAAAAAATTCTGCGATCTGCAATTCAGTCAGCGGCCGCAGAAATGAAAAATAATTGAATTTTTCTGACAGATATTGCTTGTAATATTTTCTGAAATCCTGCTCAAATTCAAATGATTTGGAATACTGGTGATTCACATCGGTGTCCGGCACCGTGCTTTCGTTGGCGCTGGATTCGTTGGACAACGCAATGTCGGAAACTCCGGTCATACGCGCTATCAGCAGCGTGTAGAATGCCAGCATGGCGCTGAAAGGGGTGTGTCCGTTCAAAAATCCTTGGCTGTTCATTTCCAGCAAAACCGGATCAATGCTGCGTTTCACCGAAACAAATGCATCCATCGGCAGGCCTGACATTTTTACCGTATTCAGTGTTGCGCCCCGCGGATTGATGATGAGAGGAATGACATTTCGTCCACTGTTTTTAATCAGTTCAAGCGTTACCGGAGAATCCTTGCCGCCCCCAATCGGAACCAGCGTCGACAAAGGATTTCCGACCTCAAAATCAAACGGCGTCAGTTCTTTTTCTCCGGATGAAAGCCATAAAAAGTCCTTCGCCGAAGTGTGAATCGAATTGACGTAAAAAAATTCACCAAGACCGTTGTACCAAAGTTTTTTCCACCATTTAATCTGTTCGTCTGACAATTTGTACGGTTTTATCACCACCGATGGCGAGCAGGTTGGCTTCCAGTAGCTGATCAGCTCAATCAGGCCTATATGAAAAATCAGGTTCTGAATCTCAGCTTCCGGCAGGTTTTTCAAAAGCGGAACTTGCTGAAAATCAATCTCCGAGGCTGGACTAAAGTGCCATTCTTCGCCAATATGAAAATGAAAGTTAAAAGAAATTCCCTGCTCTGTCAGCTTGTAATCAAATGACTCATAAGTAAATACAGGATATTTCTCCCTGAATTCAACAAAATCGGAATTTTTTTCAACAATTTTCATTTTGGAATAACTTTTGACCACTTCCGCCGTCAAATGTACTAAAGAATCATCAGTTAACAACAAGAGCCATGTTTGAAATTAAAACCAATGCAGTTGCGCCGGCCACCGGGCGGGTTCTGATCTCAGAGCCGCTGCTGCAGGATTTTTATTTCCGTCGCTCGGCAGTGTTACTGGTCGATCACGGCGAAGACGGTTCATTTGGAGTGATTGTCAACAAACCGATAAAAACCAATATCAGTGAAATTATGCCGGACCTCGGCGATTTCGATGCACCGTTGTACATTGGCGGGCCGGTTGACCCGAAAAGCGTTTTCTTTATTCATTCCTATGGCGATATCATCGAAGGCAGCGAACATATCGGCGACGATTTATTCTGGGGTGGCCGCATCAGCAGCGTAATTGACAATATTCAGGCGGGTCATATTTCGCCCGACAATATTCGTTTTTTCCTGGGTTATTCCGGTTGGGACGCTCATCAGCTCGAAGAGGAACTGAAAAAAAATGCCTGGGCGGTGACTGTTCCAACGTTGAATGAATTAATCCACATGAAGCCTGAGCTGATTTGGTCCGGACTGGTAAAACAACTTGGTGCTGAATATAATTTCTGGACTCATTTGCCGGCTGATCCACAGTTTAATTAGGCATAAGTCGTCAGGCGAC
>CAYSCE010000075.1:4010-10963 GCA_964429475.1 uncultured Bacteroidaceae bacterium
TAGTAATTAATGATTTGTGGTCAGTTATTGGTTGTTCATTCCCTTGGTATTATTCATATCAAAACGGACTGCTTCTGTTGGCTAAGATTTCTCCATTTTATTTCGTAGTATCTTTGCAGCATGACGCACACGACCAACATGATTGCATCAGCGATTGAAAACCTGCATATTGAAGAGTTAAATTCCATGCAGCTTGATGCCATCGATTCCATTGAAAAAAATCAAAACACCATACTGCTGGCTCCAACCGGTTCCGGAAAAACCATTGGTTTTTTGCTGCCTGTTCTTAAAATGCTGGATGCAAACAAAGATCAGATTCAGGCACTTGTATTGGCACCATCGCGCGAGCTTTCGATTCAGATTGAGCAGGTTTTTAAATCCATGAAAACCGGCTTCAGGTCTTTATGCTGTTATGGAGGGCATGCTGTTTCGGTAGAGAAAAAAAGTCTGCAAGCCAGGCCACCTCTGCTAATTGGTACACCCGGCCGGATTGCCGATCACCTGCGGCGCGAACACATCGACACATCGGGAATCCAAATGCTGGTGCTGGATGAATTTGATAAAAGTCTGGAATTTGGCTTTGAAAATGAAATGAGTTTTATTATTGGCCGGCTGAATCAATTGCAGAAACGCGTTCTTACTTCGGCGACACAATCGTTGATTATTCCGGATTTTACCGGCTTAAATAATCCGGCAACGCTGAATTATCTGGCAGCCGGACCAGCCGAAGGCCTCGCGCTAAAAATGGTTATGTCGGACAGTATTGAAAAAACGGAAACACTGTTTCGTTTGCTGTGTCATCTGGGAAATCATTCCACACTGGTGTTTTGCAATCACCGCGAAGCAGTGGAAAGAATCAGCCGGTTTTTGTCGGAGCGACAGTTGGAAAACGACATCTTTCACGGCGGTCTGGAACAGGATGAGCGCGAGCGTGCACTGATCAAGTTCAGCAATGGCAGCGTTCGTGTGCTCATAACGACTGATCTTGCTTCGCGCGGACTTGATATTCCACTGATTGAAAACATCATTCATTATCAGTTGCCATCTACTGAAACAGCATTTACGCACCGCAACGGCCGTACCGCCAGAATGCATGCGCAGGGAAATGCCTTTCTGCTGCTTTCGGGCGAGGAAAAAATTCCGGCATATATCACTGAAAAGCCTCCAGCAGAGCCATTACCCGAAAAAACAATTGTTCCGGAATCCTCCGGTTGGACAACCATTTATATCAGCACCGGCAAAAAAGACAAAGTAAACAAAGTGGATATTGTCGGACTTTTATTACAAAAAGGCAAACTACAAAAAGACGAATTGGGGTTGATTCATGTGCTTGATTTTGTTTCGTTTGCCGCTGTAAAAAGCACTAAAGTTCCTGAATTGCTTCGGCTGCTCCGCAATGAGCCGCTGAAAAAGAAAAAAGTGAGAATTGCGGTAGCGAGATAACTGTTGAACAATGAGCTCTCCCCGACATTTTACCGTCAGCTTGGTTGGGTAACCATTCAGACATTGCTGACGTGGAATCGTCGGGAAGAAAAAGCTTTCAAACCCAACGATTCCGGGATCGCTCCAATTCTCACAGCAAGACAGGCGAACGCCAAAATGTTGGGTACGCTTCACGCCCGCGGGTCACCCCGCAGCTCCATCTTGGCCATCTTTTCCACCTGCAGATTCAAAGCGCCGAAATCGTTGATCACCTTGCCATAGAGCAGATAAACGCCGTTTCCGCGGAAAGGATATTTTCGCAGACTGTCGGGAAAATGCACCGTCTCGAAAAAATTTCCTTCGAAATCGAGAAAACTCGCGAAATACATTTTCTCATTTTTTTTGGTGCGCACTGGCTTGATGGTAACCAGCGGCGCAATCATGCGCACATATTTTCCTTCTGCCGCCGCCATGCCAGATGCCTGAATCTCGCCCCGGAAGGCGGTTTTCAGCAATTCGAACCACGTATAGGTCACCGGAAATCCCAGCAGTTCAATTTCATCATAGGCATCTTCGAGCTGCGATGTTTCGAGCGATGGCAAATTTGGCAATTGGTGCGACGAAGCAAACAACTGTCCCGAGGCTTCGGGGATTTTACGCGCATCCTGCCCAGCCAGCGTTTCCCACAGCAATTCGGGTTTTGTTTTACCTGTAAAAGCAAATGCACCTGTGCGGATCAGCAACACCAGCTGCTCGCGCGTGGTATGTATGCGCGCCATAAAATCGGCCATACCTGCGAAAGGCCCGTTTCGGAGTCGTTCTTCGAGCACCGGACGGATGAAATTTTCCTCCAGTCCCTGCACATGAATGAAGCCGATGCGGATATCATTTCCTTTCACCGTAGTGATGTAATCGCCAGTATTAACGCATGGAAGCAGAATGCTGGCACCGCTGCGGCGCGCTTCGGAAAAATACACCCAGCTGCGGTAATAGCCGCCGAAATTGTTGATGACAGCCGTCATGAATTCAACCGGATAATGCGCTTTCAGAAAAAGACTCTGATAACTTTCGACGGCAAACGAGGCCGAATGCGCCTTTGAGAAGGAATAGCCGGAAAAGGATTCTATCTGCCGCCACAATTCTTTGGTGACTGATTCGGGGCGGCCCAGCTTTGCAGCGCCTTCGTGAAAGCCGTTTACAATGCGCATCATTTCTTCCTTACTGCGGTATTTACCGCTCATGGCGCGGCGCAGCACATCGGCTTCGGCCAGATCGAGTCCGGCGTAATGATGCACCACCTTGAGCACGTCTTCCTGATAGACCATCACACCGTAGGTTTCGTGCAGCAATTCTTCGAGTACCGGATGCAGGTACTGAAACGACTGCGGATTGTGGTAGCGCCGGATGTATTCCTGCATCATGCCCGACGACGACACGCCCGGCCGGATGATGGAACTGGCCGCCACCAACGTGAGGTAATCGCGGCAATCGAGCTTCCGAAGCAAACTGCGCATGGCCGGGCTTTCGACATAAAAACAACCGATGGTCTCCCCTTTTTCGATCTGTGCTGCAATGGCCGGATCGCGCTTGAATGCAGGGATGTCGTGAATGTCGATTTTTTCGCGTCGGTTCTGCGCGATGAATTTCACTGCATCGCCGATATGCCCGATGCCGCGCTGGCTGAGGATATCGAACTTTTCGTAACCCAGATCTTCGGCCACATACATGTCCCACTGCACCGTCGGAAAACCTTTGGGAGGCAGATCCAGCGCGGAATACATCGTTACCGGCTCTTCGGATACCAGAATGCCGCCAGCATGAATACTGCGCAGATTCGGAAAGTCGCGTATGGCTTCGCCCACAGCCACAATTTTCCGGATGATTTCGTCATCGGCTTTGAGCGATTTCCGCTCTTCGACCAGCGCATCAATCTCGGTTTTCGGGAGTCCGTACACCTTGCCGAGCTCGCGGTAGACCGACTTGTCGCGGAAAGTCTGCATCATGCCCAGCAGGGCAGTGTGCTTCGATCCGTAGCGTTTGAAAATGTAATCCTGCACGTAAGTCCGGTCTTTCCACGAAAAATCAATATCGAAATCCGGCGGGCTGGTTCGCTTCGGGTTGATGAAACGTTCGAAATAAAGATCGAGCTCGACCGGATCGACATTGGTAATGTAGAGGCAATACGCCACAATGCTGTTGGCGCCGCTTCCCCGCCCCACATGATAGAATCCGCGCGACATGGAATAGCGCACAATGTCCCACGCCATGAGGAAATACGACGAAAATCCGAGCCGGTCGATGATTTCAAGTTCTTTGCGGATGCGCTCCAGCACATGCTTTGGCTTGCCCGGATAGCGCGCCGGAAAACCGTCCATGGCCAGCTTTTCGAGCAGCAGTTTATCGTCGTAGCGGCTGCCGGTAAATGTTTTTTTGTTGCGCACCACGCCCAGCTGCACATCGGCAGCGCAGTCACGCAGCAGGTTTTCGGCATTGGCAAGCAGATCGGGACATTCGGAAAAGGCGTCGTAAGCGGCTTTGCGGTCCGGCATAATTTCATCGTTCATGGCCAGCTGCGTTGCTTTCAGATTCGAAAGCAGCGTGTTGCTGTCGATGGCGCGCAGATGACAATGTGTGTCGTAATCGGCCGCCGAGGCAAAAGTAACCGGCCACCAGGCCACCATGCGGCCACGTATTTTGCGGTCGCTGAGCACGCGCAGCTGTGGCACCTGCGACGGCCGGACGGCAATGTATTCGTTGGCCCGGAGCTGCTTTGGCGTGTTTTCATTCCACGGGTACAATACAAAAACCTGATTGAACGGCGGTGCAAAATCGGCCGGCTGGGTTTCAGTCATGTTGCATTGTGTCAGGTATTCATTGATCTCCTGAAAACCGCTCATGTTACGGGCCATGCACACATACAACAAACGGCTGCCGCGTCTGAACTCCATGCCTACCATGCCTTCGGTGCGCTCGATGCGGCATTGTTTAATGAAGTCGACCCAACCCGTACCGTTGTTGATGTCGGCCAGCAGCACCTTCGGAAATCCGCATGCAGCCGCCATTGTGGCCACCTTTTCGGGCGCCATCATGCCAAATCGCAGACTGTAATATGAGCGGCAATGCAGGATCATTGATTGAATGACTATTTATTAATCATTTTCAGGACTACAATATAATCATTTTTATTTTATAAACCAAAAACCAGTGATTATGATTATTTTCGCAACAGAAACACAAATATGAAGCTGATTTTGTTTGCCATCCTGACATTGCTGATTATATCATCATCGTCGGCCCAGGAAAATAAAAGCAATAAAGACCTGATACTGGGAACCTGGGAAATGGTGGAAGAATATCAGGATACAATGATTATGTTTTTCCAGGAGAATGATTCCGTTGATTTTGTTCAGGGGGAAATGGCGTACAAAAGCAAATTCCGGTTTCTTTCGGATACAACCCTTCTGCTTGGGACCAGAACATGGTTTGTCATCAAACTGAGCGAAACAGAATTGGTTTTAAGTGATTCAGAAAGCGATAATCCGGCAGATTACGATTATTATACAAGATCGGAACGCACCATTCAACCAATGAAGAAATACATTGATATTGTTACGTATTATGACAATGGTCAAAAAAAGCTGGAAGGCAGAATGATAGACGGATTTCAGCATGGTCTGTGGCAGGAATGGTATGAAAACGGCCAGATAAAAAGTGAAAGTAATTATTTCTTCGGCGGTCCTCTGGGCGTTTTTAAAACATGGTTTGAGAATGGACAAATTCATACAGAAATCAAGTATGGAATACCTGCATCCGTCAAGTATTCGAAAGAATGGAATGAGCAAGGCGACCTGATTAAGGATGAATAATGCAGTCTGGTTGACGATACAAATTGAACTTTATTTGGTTTATAGTCGACACTTTTTACGAATTTACATATTCTGTCGATTATAGTCGACATTTATTGTATTTTATTACTTTTTGTCGTTTATAGTCGAAATATTTGTATATTTGTATAAAAATATTCGGCAATGGTAACACGGCAGCACTATATTGATAAAATCCTTCCCTTCGTGGAAACGCCGCTGATAAAAGTCATTACAGGTGTACGCCGCTGCGGGAAAAGTACCCTGATGAAGCAACTTATAGCCCATCTGAAAACGTGCGGCATACCGGAAGAACAAATTGTTTATATCAACAGGGAACTGTACGCATTCGACTTTCTGAAGACCTATTCCGATTTGCACAAATATGTAAGCAAAAAATGCCGGAAAAAGAAAATCCGGTACTACATTTTTATTGATGAAATTCAGGAAATATCGGAATGGGAAAAGATCATTGCATCATTTCTTGCTGAAGAGAAATATGACATATATATTTCTGGATCGAATGCCCACATGCTTTCATCGGAACTGGGCACACTGATATCGGGGCGTTATGTTGGTTTCCGGATTCACCCACTGTCGTTTTCTGAGTTTACAGAGATTTACAAACAGCATCAACCCGATCAAACGAGCGCATGGGCTGATTATCTGAAATATGGCGGTTTTCCGGGACTTCATCAGCTTCAGTGGAATGAGCCGGTACTGCAACAATACCTTGAATCAATTTATAACACCATCGTGTTAAAGGATATTGTGCTGCGGAATTCCATCCGTGATTCAAACATGCTGAACCGGCTTCTGCATTTCATTATCGATAATTGTGGCAATATTACCAGCGCCCGCAGTATCAGCGACTACTCGAAATCGCAGCGGATAAATGTTTCGGCTGATTCTATTCTGAATTACCTTCAATATACGATGGATGCTTATTTTATTCATCAGATAAAACGATATGATGTGCAGGGGAAAAAACATCTGGAAACATTGGAAAAATATTACATCTGTGATACGGGATTTGCACTGGCTACCATTGGCAACAGAAGCTCACAGCTGTCGGGGCAGCTTGAAAACATAGTGCTGAACGAACTCATCGCACGCGATTATCAGGTCAGTATTGGAAAACTTAAAGATAAGGAAATTGATTTTATTGCTGAAAAGCAAGGACAGAAAATGTATATACAAGTGTGTGCTACTTTGCTTGGCGAAGGTGTTGAGGATCGTGAGTATGCGCCATTGATTAAAGTAGCAGATCATTTTCCGAAAATCGTTTTATCACTTGATGAATATGGCTGGAATACGGATAAGCACGGAATACGCTGGATGAATATCAGGGATTTTTTGCTTAAATTGCATCCTGATACGGGCGTTGTGTAATCACTGCAGACGGGCTTTAGTAGCTAGCTTTGAGCCACACACCAAGTCATTATTGAATTATGAGGAAATTGAATTTTTGCAGGATTAATAAAGTTTCAGCATTCGTTGTACTGATTCTGTTATTGCATCATGCATTTTCACAATCCGTCTGGAAAAACTATTCACTGTATTCAACATCTGTTGACTACACGTATGATATAAATATTGCGCTGACCAAACCATACGACAGCACCATTCAATATCACACAGTGTATTATCTCGATGCGAACCTGAACT
>CAYSCE010000076.1:0-4738 GCA_964429475.1 uncultured Bacteroidaceae bacterium
ACGCTTAAGGCTTAAAAACTTCGTAAAACCACAGATCCTTAAGCTTTAAATCTTTAAGCTTTAAGCAACGTAATTAGCAACGCACAACGCCTGCGGCCTGAATATAGACGTGGAATAACGCGCAAATTATTGTCCCCACTGAATCAGGCTTCATCGCAGATGAAGTTTGATTCGCATCTGTGCAAATCGGAGGGGCCGCTGAGGTAATTTTGGTTGTTTTCATCTGCGAAAATCTGTGTAAATCTGCGGACGAATTTAGACGCGGAATAACGCGGAATAACTGAAAACATCTGCGATAAACGCTGAGAAAAGAGTAGACGCGGAATATATTGTACTCCACTGAATCAGACTTCATCGCAGATGAAGTTTGATTCGCACTTGCCCGCCCATCATGTCACGATAGTGACTGATGCTGGCGGGTTAGCGTCCATAAGACCTGCTGAGGGCAAAAATTCCCTTCGCGTGCATTCGAGTCATTCGCGGAAGACAGAGTTTCGAAGCGGCCTCCGGAAGAAATTCCCGGGGCCGTTTTTTTTAGATTGAATTAGGAGATATTTAATTTATAATAATAGCAAACACAGTTATTAAATGCAAATATCAATTATAATAATTGTAAATGCAATACATATAGAATATATTTTGTATATTTGTAATTCAAAAGAGAAACCAATGGACTGGAATAGTTTAAGCAATGCAGCCATCGCCGTGGAACTGGGCAAACGGGTAAAAGCAACCCGGCTGCGAAAAAGAATAACCCAGCGTGAGCTGGCCGTGAAGGCTGGCATCAGTCTTTTCAGTGTAGCGCAGATCGAGCGCGGGCATCCGGTTTCGATGGGTATTTTTATTCCTGTTTTACGCGTGTTGCGATTGCTCAACAACCTGGAAACATTGTTGCCCGAAATGGGCCCCAGCCCGGTTGAAATTTTGAAACAAAAAGGCAAAACGCCCATGCGGGTGCGACCAAAAAAGAAAAGCTGATGGAAACGGCACTTAAAATTACTTTATGGGGAAAAGATGTCGCCGCCATTGTTTGGGACGAGGCCAAGGAATATGCAATTCTTGAATTCTTCGAATCCTTTGGCAACACCGGTTTCGACATCGCACCCTTGTTGATGCCCATCGCCGATATAAAACGCGGCGATCGTATTTTTTCGTTTCCAGCTCACCGCGGCAAAACATTTAAAGGATTGCCCGGTCTGGTGGCTGATTCGTTGCCCGACGATTATGGAAACAGTGTGATTGATGAATGGTTTGCATCGAAAAACATGGACGTAGTCATCACACCGCTTGATCGCCTGAAATATATGGGAAAGCGCGGTATGGGCGCTCTTGAATATGAACCAGCCGAAAGCATTGCCGGCCTGAACGAGTCTGCCATTATTGAAATGGATGAACTGACAGCGCTGGCGCAAAAGGTATTGAATCAACGCGAGCAATTTTCATCGCATCTGAAGAAGACAAACAAATCCATCATCGATATTTTGCGCGTGGGAACATCGGCCGGAGGAGCCAAGCCAAAAGCGATCATAGCGCTGAATGATAAAACACATGAAGTGCGCTCAGGGCAGGTGAAAGCCCCGCGCGGCTTTTCATATTGGCTGTTGAAGTTCGACGGTCTCGAAGGCGGAAAAATCAAGGACAATCCTTTAGGCATCGGGAGAATTGAATACGCTTACTATAAAATGGCGACGGCCTGCGGTATTGATATGACCGAAAGTCGCTTAATGTATGAAGGCGACTATGCTCATTTTATGACAAAACGTTTTGACCGTACCGACGCCGGGGAAAAGCTGCATACGCAAACACTGTGTGCCATTGCGCATTTCGACAGAGATGAGCGTTTTTCGTATGAGCAGATTTTCCAAACCATGCGGCGTTTGTATCTTCCGCACACCGCTATGGAACAAATGTTCCGGCGTATGGTTTTTAATGTCGCTGCCCGAAATCACGACGATCATACAAAAAATCATTCGTTTATCATGGACACATCCGGACAGTGGTCGTTGGCACCCGCCTATGATTTATGCTATGCTTATTCACCATCGGGACAATGGACTAACCGGCATCAGTTGTCGCTGAATGGGAAGCGTGATCATTTCACATTAAAGGATTTATTGGCAGTAGCTGAAAAAGCGGATGTAGTACGTGCGAATGAAATTATTCAACAGATTACCGAAACCGTTTCGCAATGGCGTGATTATGCGCGCAAAGCCGATGTAAAGCCTGAATACGCAACCCAAATTGAAAAATCTCTGCGATTGAATCTGAAATAAGCGCAACGCACAAAGCATAGGGCATGAGGCATGAGGCTTGCGGAGCACAACGCACAACGCACAGGGCTTGCGGCGTACCCCGCACAAATCCGACGCACTCAGATCGCGCTGCTTCGCACCCCGATGCTCCGCCGCGGCGGAGAGGTCGTCAAGGCGCAACGCACATCGCACAGGGCATGCGGCACTGATGTGGAAATGTGCGGCTCACGTAAAACAGCTTGTCACAGCTTGCCGGGACTTGTCACGTTTTACGTGATTTCACGCGGTTTTACGTGATGACAAGTTCGCCGATGTGACGCTATGCGTATTTGGGAGTAACAGATGTTCACTTTTATCTTTTTCCACTTCGACAAGCTCAGTGCAGAGCTTTTGTCTTTTGTCTTTGTTGGACGCGAAATAACGCAGAACCTATTGTATCCACTGAATCAGTCATTAGCAAGCTTTCAATGAAAAAGTGTTTGTTAATAACGAACATTAGTTTGCGTTGATAACGAAAAATAGTTATCTTTGTAAACGAAAACAATTAATCCAATGCTATCCAGCCTCGTCATAGAACAGGTAATAAAGTCTCAGAAGGAGCGGCTGTCTTCAATCGATACCGGTTTATTGCGAAAGGTAAGCGGCTATGAGCGATTGAGCAGTCATGCCTTTATACTCAGCGGGATAAGGCGCTGCGGCAAAAGCACGGTTTTGCAGCAGATACTTGCAACCTCAAAATCAGAAAGCATCTATCTGAACTTTGAAGATCCCCGACTTGCCGGCTTCGACATAAGCGATATGAACCGGCTGCATGAAATCGGCAAAGAGATGAAGGTAAAGTCTTATTACTTTGACGAGGTTCAGCTGGTTGATCAATGGGAGAAATTTGTCCGGTTCAGATTGGATGAAGGGTACAAGGTATTCATTACGGGATCAAATGCCACCAAGCTCAGTACCGAGTCGGGGAGCAAACTTACCGGAAGGCATATTTCGAAAGAGTTGTTTCCGTTTTCATATGCAGAATTTCTTGCGTACACCAGGCAAAAAGCGGGCAAGTCATCGATGCAGAAATACCTTGAAGGTGGTGGTTTTCCCGAATTCGTAAAAACGGGCTTACCGGATGTTTTGATGCAGATGTTTAATGACATCATTGCCCGGGATATCGCCCTGCGATTCAGTATAAAAAACAGCACAATATTACGTCAGCTGGCGGTTTGGCTGGTTACCAATGCAGGCAGGCCCGTGAGCGGAAATAGTCTGCGAAAGGCATTCGGCATAAAGTCAGCATCGACAATCATGGAGTATTTATCGTATTTTTCCGATGCCTATTTGTTTTTCTTTGTCCCAAAGTTCAGTTATTCGAACAAGGTGCAGATTGTAAACCCCAGAAAGGTTTATTGTATCGATAACGGATTCATACGGGCCAATTCGGTTTCATTCAGCGATGACTATGGACGCTTGCTTGAAAACATGGTTTTTATTGAATTGCGAAGAAAGACCAAGGAGATTTATTATTTCAATGAAGGAAAGGAATGTGATTTTGCGATTGCAGATAAGGGGAAAATCACTTCGCTCTATCAGGTATGCTGGCAGCTGGACGAAGATAACACAGAACGTGAATTGTATGGTTTGATTGAGGCTATGGATTATTTCGGGATAAAAACAGCCCGGATAATAACGGCTGATCAGAATGATTCATTTAATATTTCGGGAAAGAAAATTCTGGCAGAGCCATTTTATCAATTCTTTGGTTCCTGAAAATTGCGTCAATAGGGTATAATTTGGGTGCGTAACAATGCGGAATATAGTGTACCTACTTTATCAGACATCAGCGCGCCCGGCCGGCCAACACAAGCAAGTCCACCAGACGGTACCGTCGGTGGGGCTCCTGAAATGTAGATTCAGCAAGGGCTTTGAAGGATTCCGAGGAGATCCCGGCACCCCAAGAACTCTGAACACTGAACAAGGAAGTGAGAATGTTGAAGGAGTTTATAAATCAAACTTACTTCGTACTTTTAATTTCCTTGTTCCTTGTTCATTTTTCAAAATCGGTGACCGGGAACTCAGTTCTCCACTGAATCAGACTTCATCGCGCCCGGCCAACGCCAACAAGTCCAAAATACATGGTCCACGGATGACACGGATGACACGGAAATACGTTTGTTTCAGCGGCCCCATCACGATGACACTGTTGTCAACAATTATTACTGCGTAATAATCATTGACTGAAAAATATTAATTCACATATCCGTGGAAATGGCATCAGTCGCAGACTGAGAGTCATTTCATCCGTTCAAATCCAAAGACCAGCTGAGGGTATTAATCTGTGAAATCTGTGTAATCTGTGGACAAAAGAGTGGAGCAGCGACGAAGGTTTTCCGAGGATATCCCGACACCCCAAGAACTCTCCTGCCGCGGCAGGATAAATTCCCACTGAACAAGGAAGTGAGAATGTTGAAGGAGTTTATAAATCAAACTTACTTCGT
>CAYSCE010000076.1:4838-10946 GCA_964429475.1 uncultured Bacteroidaceae bacterium
GAGTTTATAAATCAAACTTACTTCGTACTTTTAATTTCCTTGTTCCTTGTTCATTATTCAAAATCGGTGACCGGGAACTCAGTGGTGTTTTATTTTTAGTGACTTCGTGTCCTTGTGTCGCAATCCCGCGTGACCAGCGCGCTCCGCCCACCAGACCCACAACAGGAACAGCACCCCGTAAATCATCGGACGCAGCACCCACAGATGTATGAACTCCGCCTGTGAAGCCCAGAAAGCACCCGCAGCAAACAATAATAGCACCCGAAGAATATTGGCAACATGCATCACCAGCATCGCCAGCGGAATAAACCACAGCTTGCGTTTCCATGCGCCGGGAAAAATCAGAAACAACAAAAAAGTCATCACCAGCAGCTTCAGTCCCGAACACGCATCGATGACCGCAACGGCGCCACCCGAGCGGAAATACAAGGTCTGTCCCTGATATTCCGTAATTTCGTCTTCGAAAAACAATTCAGCCATGTAGCTTGAAGCATCGAATACATTCGAAGCTAAAGATGCTGAAATCCGCTTATATCCATCATTTTGCTCAAAGCGCGATTCAAATCCATCCCATAAAAGATGAATGGAAATAACAATAATAAAAAACAACAAAACATTCTTAACGGGCTTGTAGCGCGGCGTTGAAAAAAAACCCTCAAAGGGTTTCAAACCCTTCGAGGGGTGAGCATTATTTTTCACAACGGCGTAGTTTCCGCACACCATACAACGCACCCATACCCAGAAGCAGCAACAATCCTTCACCTACAGGACCTCCCACTGCCTGATTTCCTCCGGCGCTCGGATCATCGGGCGGCGTTGGCAGTGCCCTTTCATTCACATCGCCGATTCCACGCTCGGTATTGTTTCTCAACGCATCGTTTTCATTGTCGTCGCGCTGAAATATCTGAGCTGACAAAGAAATATTCACAACAATCAGAAGTGAAAATAAAACAGCTTTTATAATATTTGTTTTCATTTTTAATCTGTGTTTGTGTGATTATTTCTGAATCATCAATCGGTCGGTGAAAATGCCGGTGGAGCCGGTAACCCGCACCAGCACTATGCCATGAACATCGGGCTGTGGAATGAGTGAGCAATTTTCAAGTGTCATTTCGCGTGTCCAGAGCAGACGTCCGGCCAGGTCAAGAATTTCAACCGTCGCCTCTTTTCCAACCAGCGCCGGAATGCTGATGGCAATCTGGTCGTTGCTGGTGTAGATGCTGAAATCATGTGCTGATTCATTGATTGACGTGGTGCTGTTTCCAAAATGCACCGTAAAACGGTTCTGGAAATTACTGTGGCTGTGTGCAAAAGTATATACTGGATTGGTGCGCAGATCAATCAGCTGTCCGCTCAGTTTATCTTCGAGTGTGATACTCAGGAATGGATCAAAGCTTTCAAACTCGCTTGCAGTGAGCGTTACCAATGAATCAACGGTCATCTGAAACCCAACTTCAACCGAAGTGGGCTGAGAATAATGAGGCAGCGCCTGAATTGCCAGCATCTGCGTGCCGCTGTAGCTGTATATTTTCGGCGGTCCGTTGAAACCGATGATTTTATGTGCATACACACCGGCATCGTCAAAATAAATAACGAGTTCATCACTGGCGCCGTTGGCATCGACATGCAGACGCAGTGCGTTGTTCAGCGATTCCTGCTCTTTCAGAAACGGGGTGGTATTGTGAACCCGCACGCTGTTGTTCATAGCCAGCGTTGGAGAAGCCGTAGTGCTTTGCACAAAGAATGACTGCCCGACCTGCACGTAGCGCGATCCGCCATTGGTACCCACACTGCCATTCCATGCAGCATAGTTTTGCGAAGTGCTGTTCCAGATCGAAATAGAAGCGTCGATATTGGTCTTTGTCCAGCCCGATGCGGCATTCCAGTCGATGGCCGAAGGGTAGGGGTTGGGCACCAGATAATAATATCCGGACCCTGCCGGGCTGGTGTTGCAGGTGAAGGTGCCGCTGTTGGCTTCGCCTGCAAATTCATAGGTTTTCCCAAGCGCATTCGGATAGAAAATCATGAAGCCCTCGGTTTCGTCCATGGGCGTACCGGTGGGATAATTCCAGGCCACAAAAGCATTGGTGGCTGGGTTATAATCGTAAAGATACGACCCCATAAACAATCCGGAAACCGAATTATTTGCAGGCACCAGGGGCACTGAAACGCAATGATATTTTTTATTGGACAGCGTTCCTGATGTATAATCAAAGCCGCTCACAAAGCGCTGAATGGTCATGGGGACATTGATGGTGTTTTGTATCAGCGAACCCGTTCCCGCGGCAGTGCTTTCAATGATGATTCCACTGTTCCCTGCATTATTGGTTAATGTTCCTGATACGGTGAGTTGGCCTGATGTTGTGATGGTACAGACCGATCCTGAGGTTACAGTCATATTGCCTGAAAGTGTGCGCTGAAGCCCAAAGCTGACGCCTGATGGATTATCAATAATCAGATTTTTCGGACTGCTTGCTGCCGGGAATTCGTTGCTGGTAGCCGTTTGCAATGATGATCCTTTGTAGCGCAAGGTCCCGTTCGTTCCAAAAATAATAGGATATGCACTTGCGCTTAAAGATGCTGTTCCTGCCATAGTCAATGTTCCGTTGATGGTAATATTGTTGGCGGTGGTGGTGGTTCCGGCCTGCAAAGTCAGGTTGTTGAATGTGGTAAAAACCGCGGCTGGAATGGTGTTGCCTGCGGTCAGAATTATAGTGCCGCTGCCAGCAGTGAATTTTTGAATACCACCTGTAGACGGCACAGCAAGCGATGCACAGATGAGTGTGCCGCCGTTGGTCATATCGAGCAAAATGGTTTTATTATTCGTTGTATTCAGAGTTACAGAAGAGCTTACCGACAGTTGAGAATTAGCATTAAATGCCAGTGTGCAGTCTTTATTTCCTCCGTTTCCTATTGAAATCGAGGAGCAATAAGCATTTGAGATGTCAACAGTAATTGTATATCCTCCAATAATATGAACATCATCTGTTGCAGCAGGAAGACGGCTTACCATGAAGTTGCGCAGTCCGGCACTTTTTGATGGAGTTGAAACCAAAGTCAGGTGATTGTCGTCGATAATACTTGCAACAGCAATCGAAATGGCGCTGCCCTTGTCGGTTATAATGATGTCGCCTGCTGTCAGTTCTGTTGTAAAAGATGTCCCTGTGCCGGTTACAGCGGTTGATCCGGCCGTGTAGGATATTGTACCGGTGCCGGCCACCTGACTCCATGAGCTACGGCTGCTCCAGTTGCCTGTTCCGGCGGAGTTGATGGTCGCTGCAAACGAAAACATCACCGAAAATTGGAATATCAGGCCGACAATCAATGTTATAAGCGATTGTTGATGATTTTTTAAAATATTTCTTTGCGCTGAATGGCACATATTCAAATTCACAACATTTATCTTAAGTAAATAAATATTTATCAGCAAATATTTACAACTCCAGGCAAAAGTAAAAAAAAATGTTTAACAAATAGCTGTTAAACATTTACATATGTTTATATAACACATACGATATTCAATTAATACTTAATACAATCTGCGTGGAAATTTCATCCTGCCTCGGCATTTCAAAATTCTGGGCTGCCATTCCGACATCGTCAGCCCCCAATCCAACCTAAGTGCATTGTGCAGCAATCTCTCTGCGTTGGATTGTAACGTATTTCCTGACATTTAAGCGTCAGCTCTGTCACCCTGAGCCCCGCCCGCTGTCACTCTGAGCGGAGTCGAAGAGTCGATAGCGGAGTGAACTCCGTCGAAGCACGAACAGCGGCATACACTCCCGACAGAATGTTGGTTGCCTTTTCTACGCGTCATCGTCAGTTTGAATTTTTTATCTTTAAGACACAACTAACGAATTCGCAGATATATAAATGAAATTCGCAGATATAACTCTTAAATCATTAATAAATAGTATGTAATCAACGAAGCAACATATGTCAATATGTGAATTTCATTGACATTGATGAAATTTTTTTTTCACGGTATTGAATTTATTTTTAATTTTGCATGTTTGAATAAATAGAAGGTTTACAAAAATCTCATTGTATTATTGATACACATTTACTTATGCACAGTACATTAATGAACTCAGTCGAATTCGACATATATTCAGTGCCTCTTTACCTGATGCTGATTATAACATTTTTTATTTCACTGATTGTCACATGGTCCACCATCCCTGCCATTGTTTCATTGGCAAATGCGAAGAAGCTTTATCAGCTGCCCAATGAACGATCGGTACACAAGATTGCAACACCTACTTTGGGTGGACTTGCCATTTTTGCCGGATTCAAATTTTCCTATCTTGTATTTTCCGGCTATCAGGTTTTACCCGAGCGTCCATTTATTGCAGCAGGCTGTTTGATTATTTTTCTGGTTGGGATGAAGGATGATATTTTTGTTCTTGATCCATTAAAAAAATTCATGGCACAAATATTTGCCGCCTTGCTGGTTGTGATTCTTGGAAACCTTCGTATAAGCGATTTTCAGGGAATATTCGGAATTGGTGAAATCCCATATTTTTTAAGTGTAATCTTTTCATTTTTTGTGATCATTGCCATCATCAATGCATTTAATCTGTGCGATGGAATTGATGGTCTGGCCGGGTCGCTCGGAAATATTGCATCAGTCACCTTCGGAACATGGTTCGCGTTGTCAGGCGATTATGTCTATGCAGTGATGTGCTTTGCGCTTGCCGGCGCTCTGATTGGTTTTCTCCGCTTTAATCTTTCGAAAGGAAAGTATAAAATTTTCATGGGCGATACGGGCTCATTGCTTATAGGTTTTGTTGTCGCAGTCATGACGATACATTTTATCGAGGCCAACCGGATGACTGGAAATCTGCACCACATCAGCTCTGCGCCGGGTGTGGCCATTGGAGTTTTGTTCATACCGATCTATGATACCATTCGCGTCATGGCTGCACGTATCATGCGCAGGCAATCACCCTTCAAAGCCGATCGCGGACATCTGCATCACAAACTTCTCAATCTCGGATACACGCATCCGCAGGCAACTGTTATGATTTCGGTTGTCAGCGTGTTTTTTGTTGTACTGTCGTTTTTGTTACAGCATATCGGAACGCTGCAGCTGGTGCTGATTCTGACTGCGATTGCAACAGCATGGTATCTTGTTCCGGTTACAAAATGGGCTCGCAGAATTTCTGCAAAAATCACCGGAAAACAGCGTTTTGTGCAGCCTGACAAGCCGGTTTGATGAATGGTGCCGGATAATATCAGTACGATATTTTTCAAACCCTTATCTTTGCGACATCAATGGAATGAAATTATTCAAAGGTATAATATTGATTGTCTTTTTATCTGCCAGCTTTTTTGCAAAGGCACAACAACTCACGTTGCCACTGAATACGGTTTTCAGCGCGGATATCGAAGAAGCAATCTATTCCCCTGACATATCATTCCATACGAGCATAAAACCATTTGTTGAAGCAGATGTGCGAAAGGTCTTTAATCTGGATTCATCGCGCAGTGCTCAATTGTTCGGCACTCCCACGCCGTCGGCGTTTTTCGGCTGGCTGCACAACAAGGCATTCAACGAGCATTTTTTTCAGGTCCGCACCGATGATTTTTATCTGGATATAGATCCTGTTTTTGCGTTTGAACCCGGAAAAGATTTTGCGGACTGCAACAAGGATTATTTTGTAAACACGCGCGGAGTGCAGGCGCAGGGCAGCATCGGGAAAAAGTTTTCATTCTTTACATCGTTCTACGAAAACCAGGCGACCTTTGTTGGCTATCTCAGTTCGCGCATTTACAGCACGCATGTGGTGCCGGGGCAGGGCATGGCGCGCAGTTTCTACAGCAGCGGATTTGATTACGGATTTTCCAGCGGACATATTTCATATGCACCATCGAAATATCTGAATATTCAGGCAGGACATGGAAAAAACTTTTACGGCGATGGGTATCGGTCATTGCTGTTGTCGGATTATGCATTTAATTATCCCTATCTGAAACTCAATGTGGAAATATGGAAACTGAAGTACAGCATTATGTATGCACAGTTTCAGGATTTGAAAGTACCACATGGCGGCAACATTGGTTTTCAGAAAAAATACGGCACGTTTCATTTTCTGAATTATGCCC
>CAYSCE010000077.1:0-10928 GCA_964429475.1 uncultured Bacteroidaceae bacterium
TATGGGCGCGAATCCGCCGGCATCAGTCACTGGCGTGACATGATGGGCGGACAAGTGCGAATCAGCTTTCACCGCCGCGGCGGGTGCGGTGAAGGCTGATTCGGGGGTGTGGTGTTTTTAGTATTGAATGATCCCTGCAGGATGAATTGATTTCATGATTATTAACAAGAGAAGCTATGAATGAACTCGAATACAAAGACGAAACATTTAAAATTGTTGGTGCTGCAATGGAAGTGCACACAATCCTGGGGAATGGGTTTCTTGAAGCTGTTTATCACGAAGCGTTATGCATCGAATTTGAAAGAAGAAGAATTCCGTATAAACATGAAGAACCATTGATCATTAAATACAAAAACGTAATTTTAAAAAAGAAGTATGTGCCGGATTTCTTTTGCAATAATGGAATTATTGTGGAAGTAAAAGCAGCTTCAAGTCTTTCTTCTGAAGATATGAGTCAGGCTATTAATTACCTGAAAGCTACCGGTTGTACACTGGCCATTTTATTGAACTTTGGAAGCAAGAGCCTGATGTATAAACGTGTTGTGATGTCTGATAACAATATACAAGCATCATAATGGCTTTGATATAAAGAATTGCGAAGCAGTTCTTTATATCTATTAGTGTTAATATTTATGCCGCAGACAAGTCAATTATTTATATTTTTCGCGGTAATTGGCGTAATTCGCGGAGAAAAGATGTTGTAGCATTTGTGGTTTGTACAGGCATGATGAAATCCATTGCGGGAATGAATTTTTAGTCTCTTAATGGCATGCCATAATTTCTGGTTGATCTGTCACTGCGGATCCTGCAAATGAAGCCCGCCCCTTCAGGGCTTAGGAAGTTTGTTTTTGTAAAAGCAACTATTCAAAACTATTCGCGTCAATAAGACCTGCTGAGGGAGAAGAAATTTTTCGCGAACCGATGTGCCTGAAAGGCGCTAAGCTCATGAGCACCATTTAAATAATATAACAAGGCGAATAATATTAGCGTAATTCGCGGAGAAAAGATGTTGTAGCATTTGTGCTGATTTGTATCACGTCTCCACAAAAGCCCTGAAGCAAGTGGTCAGGCGAAACATCGATATTTTCCCTGATAGCTTCATGATTGAACTTACTCCGGATGAATTCAAAAAAACAGAGGTCGCAAAATGTGACCTCTGTTTTGGTTGGACATCAATTATGTCCGTTGCATTTTCAAGTTTCGTATGACCCGCCCGAAAGCTCGGTTTTATGGGTACACCTGATGTCATTCTGAAGGCAACAGCTGCCGTTGATCATCGGGATGACACGGTGGATGAAGATTTTTAATGTGCGTTTTTAACCTTTTCCTCAGCCAGCTTTATGGCATTGTACGCATTAATGATTCCGCCGCTGACCGACAATTCCGAGAATGAAACTTTTTCTTTTCCACCGCCCGGAACCAATACTTTTTTATCGTATTTGGTTACCGATTGCATCAGAATTTCTTTCACTTCTTTCGCACTCAGCTCGGGAAAATACGCACGGATAATAGTGGCAACGCCGGTAGCTATCGGGCTTGCCATCGAGGTGCCGCTAACCGATTCGTACTTGTTTTCGGGCGAGCAGCTGTAAATATCTTCGCCGGGTGAAAACAAATCAACACTCTTTTTGCCATAGTTGGAAAACGAGGCTGGGAGCTTCTTCCCGAATGACCGGGTGCTGGCGCCAACCACAATAAATTTATCGTTGATCACATTTCCGTTCTCATCAAAATTACTTGGATAATGAACGTTGATGTCAACATTTTCGCCATCGTTTCCGGCTGCATGAATAAGCAATACATCGTGGTTGTTGGCTACACGCAACGCAGAATCTACCAGATGTTTCTGGGGAGAATAGGCTTTTCCGAAACTCATGTTGATAATCGAAGCGCCGTTGTTGACAGCATATAAAATAGCATTGGCAACGTCTTTATCGCGCTCATCGCCATCGGGAACAACGCGCAGAATCATCAGTTGGGCATTCGAGGTAACTCCGTCGGGGCCTATTCCATTTCCACGAACTGCAGCAGTATTGCCAGCTACCATGGTGCCGTGGCCGGCGCGCGGTCCTTTTACATCGCTGTTTCCGTAATACGGATTGCTGTTATTGGTCCAGTCGTCACCTATAATGTTGCGTGGATCAAAATTTACATTGTAGCGTGTCGCTGCCTGCCCCTCAAAATGCTTCAGATACTCTTTTACATCAAGTGTGTCAACATCGCGTTTCATCCAGTACATCATGAAATCGGAATAGCGTTTTACATCTCCCGACTTGATGCTTTCGAGCTGTTTCAGTGAATACTCACTGGTGCCGAAATGGGCTGTCAGTGCGGCGTCTGAAGCTCGCAGGTTGCTGTACAGAATATTCATGTTTTTCACCTGCGTGGTGGCTTCATTATAGCTCGTCTCCACTTCCTTTTTGCATTTCAGATACAACTGAAATTCCTCGTCAGCAGCCATCGATGCTGAATCGGCGTTTTCGTATTTTGGTTTCAGCATGCGGTACACGCGTGTTACTTCGAGATTATCTTCCATCACATTTTCTCCAGAGCTGTTGCCAATAAAGTTCCAGCCATGTACATCATCGATATAACCGTTTTTATCGTCGTCAATTCCGTTGCCTGCAATTTCGTCTGTGTTGGTCCAGATTACGCTTTTCAGGTCTTCGTGATTGATATCGGTGCCACCATCAATAATGGCTACCACAACGGGTTTTGCGGTTTTGCCTTTCAAAAGTTCCTCGTAGGCACGATCCGAAGATACACCCGGAATCTTGTCTTTCTGAAGATCTTTGTTGTACCAGTAGTTTTTGTCATTACCCGAAGTCTGGCTCTGGACTGTTAATGCCATCAACATGGCCACTATTACAAAAAGAGGTAGAAATGTTTTCATAGATAATTTGAATGTTGCAGTAAAATTAAACAGAATTTTCAATGCGGTCCACAATCTTCTATCAACCGGAAGATTTTATGGATGTGCGGGCTTGCATGCGGGATACGCGGGCTATTGGTGAGCCGGGTTTTGACAGTTATTTTTTATCGTCCTTAAAGTTTAAATAGATTGTTTCCGGAAAATATTCATCCGATTGAGTTGTTGTATTCCTGTTTGGTTTTTTAACTTTAACAAACAGGGATGAATTTGTCTTTACAGCCAGAGAACTGTCTATAAGCGATCTGCCATAGATAACAACAATCACGGAATCAATCATGGCAATACCAAAAGTATCGTCGATATAAAAATCATATATTTCTGCAATGCATTTTTGTTGCGGCAATACAACCACCTGCAGTAATTTTCCGGTCGAATCCATGGTGCTGACATGCAGCATGAGACATGAGTCGTCAGCAGTTACGCTGTTTGCACACAGTATTTTCTTTAATGAATCTTCCAATTCAGAACGGAGCGAAAACACCGGAACCGCAGCATATTCAGCTGGTTTTGTCTGCGCGTGCCCAGCGAGACAACAGGTAATTATAAGTAAAGCAAAAAAAAGTTTATTCATCTTTCATTCAGAAATGCCATGTAAAGATAGCGAAAATTGAATTAAATTATTTTGAAGTAGATATGGTTTCCGCCGATGGGAATTGTTTACAAATTTTCAACTTGCTTTGCGGAACGGGGAATGACGGCCTGATGTCATTTGCAATTATCAATAAAGAAGAATGAGAATCTTCGCTCTCGCTCTGATTCTCACACTGTTTTTTCCAGCCGGTCGGACCTGAGTGGGGGAGCATACGCAGAAAAAACCATAATCCTGCGGATTATGCTGTTTTTTATTTGGCTAAAGCCTCATGCGAGCATGGGCTTTTGCCAAATAAAAAAACCGGCTTTCAGCCGGCTTTTTTCTGCGTAGCGGGGAGAGGACTCGAACCTCTGGCCTTCGGGTTATGAGCCCGACGAGCTGCCACTGCTCCACCCCGCAATATATCTTAAGTCTCTTTTTTTGCTTACCTTTGCAATTCGGGACTGCAAATATACAACAATTTTTAATTCCTGCAAAAAAATGTCGCACAAAAGCGGATTTGTCAACATAATCGGTAACCCCAATGTGGGTAAGTCAACGCTAATCAACGCTTTGACCGGTGAAAAAATTTCTATTGTTTCACCCAAAGCGCAGACCACAAGGCAGCGTGTACTCGGCTTTTTAAGCACCGAAGACTATCAGATTGTGTTTTCGGACACGCCGGGCTATGTCGAAAATCCGGCCTATGAGCTGCATCGTAAGATGTTGGGCTATATTAACGCAGCCTTTGAAGATGCCGATGTTGTGATTTTGATTATTGAACCCGGTACGCGTGAGCTGAATCCGGACCTGCTGAAACGCCTGCAAAACCTGACGGTTCCGTTGATTGTATGCATCAATAAAATCGACCTCAGTCAGCAGCAGGCCATGATGGAGCTGATGAAACAATACGAAGTGATTTTTCCAAAAGCCGATGTGATGCTGATTTCGGCACTGCATAATTTCAATGTCGATGTGTTGCGCGACCGCATTATTACACAGCTTCCTGAGCATCCGGCCTATTATCCGAAAGATGTGCTGAGTGATCGTCATCTGCGTTTCTTTGTTTCGGAAATGATTCGCGAACAGATCTTTTATATTTTCGACAAGGAAATTCCGTATCATTGCGAGGTAATCATTGATTATTATAAGGAGGATGAAGACATTCCGAAAATCGGTGCAACAATTTTTGTAAGTCGCGAAAGTCAGAAGCGTATTCTGATCGGACATGGCGGCAGCTCGGTGAAAAAGCTGGGAATGCAGTCACGTAAAAATATTGAGGAATTCCTGAGCCAGCATGTATTCCTCGATCTGAATGTAAAAGTGAAAGACTGGCGCGATAATGAACAAACGTTAAAACAACTGGGATACTGATATGAGTAACATACTTGCCATCGTAGGACGTCCGAATGTGGGCAAATCAACTTTTTTTAACCGCCTGGTGGGCGAACGCGCTGCCATCGAAGATCCGACCAGTGGCGTCACCCGCGACCGTCATTATGGGAAAAGCGACTGGAACGGCGTGCATTTTTCGGTGATTGATACCGGCGGATACGTGAACAACAGCGATGATATTTTTGAAGAAGAAATCAAAAAACAGGTACATCTGGCCATTTCCGAAGCCGATGTCATTTTGTTTCTGACCGATGTGCGCGAAGGATTTACGCCCATGGACGAAGATGTGGCCGATATGCTGCGCAAATGCAAAAAGCCGGTGGTGCTGGCGGTAAACAAAGCCGATAACAATGCACTGGCGCTGAACACAGCTGAATTCTATTCAAGCGGACTGAGCGAAGTGTTTGCCATCAGTGCTGTAAACGGCGCTGGAACAGGCGAATTGCTCGATGAGATAGTAAAGCACTTCAGTCCGATGGAAGCTGAACCCGATCCGGGCATCGCTCGTATAGCCATTGTAGGACGTCCGAACGCCGGAAAAAGTTCTATTCTGAATACACTTATCGGTGAAGAAAGATCCATTGTAACGCCGCTTGCAGGCACCACACGCGACAGTATTTTTACCGAATACAATAAATTCGGATTTCATTTTATGCTGGTTGACACCGCCGGAATCCGCAAGAAAGCCAAGGTGAGCGATAATGTTGAATTTTATTCCACCGTGCGTGCCATCCGTTCGATTGAAAACAGCGACATCTGTTTGCTCGTGGTCGACGCCACACGTGGTCTCGAAGCGCAGGATCTGCATATTCTGAACATCATCAACGAAAATCACAAAGGTATTGTCGTTGCAATGAACAAATGGGATATTGTTCCGAAGGATCATAAAACCATGGATGAGTATAAGGAAAACCTGATGGCGCGCCTGATGCCGCAGACCGATGTGCCGGTGATTTTCACGAGTGCTATTGAAAAAACGCGTGTCATTAAAATGCTTGAAGCATTACAGATGGTGCATGAAAACCGCAGCCGCAGAATTTCAACATCGAAGCTCAACGATGTGATGCTGCCGATTTTGACCGAGACTCCGCCGCCCATGTATAAAGGGAAACGCGTGAAAATAAAATACATCACACAGTTGCAGCTGGCCTATCCGACCTTTGTGTTTTTCTGCAATCTGCCGCAATACATCAAAGAACCCTACCGCCGTTTTGTTGAACGAAAACTGCGCGAAAACTTCGATTTGAGAGGTTGTCAGGTTCAGCTTTTCTTCCGCGAAAAATAAAACCGGGGCTGAGTGTGCAATACAGACTACTATTTAGCAGTGAGCAGTGAGCGGTTAATGGTTATTGGTTAATGGTTATTGGTTATTGGTTAATGGTTAACGGTGAGTTATAAGTTATGAGTTATAAGTGATGAGTTATGCGTGAAATTTTGCAACAACTGTTACGTCATGCTTTCAGTTTGATAAACTCCACGTTTGTAACGTTGTTACCCTGTTACCTTGTCACCCTTGTAACGACTGTAACGATTGTAACGTGTAACGTCTGTAACGTGTAACGCCTAACAAAAGCTATCAATATATTCTAGCAATGCGTATCGATAAATTTCTCTGGGATGTCCGTATTTACAAAACCCGCACACTGGCTACCGAAGGGTGTCGCAACGGACGTGTAAGCATTCGTGAACAGGAAGTGAAACCCGCACGTGATGTGGCTGTTGGTGATGTCATTGTTATAAAGTTGCACGCCTATACCCGCACCATTCAAATTGTCGATTTTCCGAAATCGCGTGTGGGAGCCAAGTTGCTGCCTAATTATATTCTTGAATTAACACCGGAAGAAGAATTCAAAAAACTCGACATGGTCCGCGAACGGCTTGTACTGCAACGTCCGAAAGGTATGGGCCGCCCCACCAAAAAAGACCGGAGAGAGTTGGATGACTGGATGGAAGAGTGATGAACTCTGAACATCGAACAAGGAACTTCTGAAGTAAGAAGTATAGACTAAATTTCGAACTCTGAACATCGAACAAGGAAGCGAGAAGGAAGAAGTAGTGATGATTTAAGTCCGCCGCGGCGGAAAGGATTTAAGATTTATGATTTTTGATCTGAAGGACGATTTGAACTCTGAATCTGGTTGCCTCAAGACAAGGAATTTTTGAATGACGAAGGGCGTTTTGAATGAAGAGCTGCGCTTTTTTATGTATGCAGCAAAAGTTCACTGGTCGCTGCTCACCGCTCACAGCTAAGAAATTTTCTGATTTAATTAAGAATTTCGTTTTATGGAAACGACCGGATTTATTATCTTAGCACAAAATAAAAAATTATGAAAGCCCGTATTTTTGTCATGTGCATTTTTGCAGCCATCGTTGCAACAGCACAAACCACTGTGCCCACGCAGCTCAACGTGTTTAAAAACGGCACCTACTTCATCATGCGTGAAGGCAATGCCAATATTTCCAATTACGAAGCAGCTGTGATGGTGCCGCCTTCACCACTGCTGAGCACCTATTGGCTATCGACAACCAAAGATGTGAAAATAGAACAGATCCGTATAGTAAACGATACACTGAAAAACAAACGCAATTTTTTTTCCTACAACGAACTCCTCAAAGCCAATGTGGGCAAAAAACTCCGCGTGGTGTATATGCTCGATGAAAAAAATATCCGGGAACTTTCCGGCACCTTGTCCGACTTCAATACATCAGCGTCAACACTCAAGGTGAAAAGCGCTGATAACCGCACCACCTTTATTTCTTCGGCATATATCAAGGAAATTTCGTTTGATGAAAATCCGATTGAAAAAGCCGAAGTCGACAGTATTGTGCGCCGCGGATTTGTATCATTCAACAAACAATCCGGTTCGGTGCCTGTGCGCGTATCGTACATGCAGAGCGGTATTCAATGGACTCCATGCTACAATATCAAAATTCTGAACGATAAGGAAGTACAGCTTGAACTGAAAGCGACTGTTGAAAACAATATGGAAGATGATATTAAAAACACCGATCTGGTGCTGACTGTAGGCAGCCCGAATTTTTTCTATGGCACACAGCTCGACCCGATTGCTACATCGTATCTGACGCCCTATGGTTATACAACGGCACTTGCGTACAATCAGTTTTCAAATGCGCGCTTCGATAATTATCAGGTGCAGACCGATGATATGACCATGTCTGAAACCACTGCCGGCGGCCTTGTTGACTACAACAATTATTACAACTACAACACAGGTGGAGAAAAATCGAACGACCTGTATTTTTACAAATGCGGAAAAGTGACGTTGCCGAAAAACACCAAGACATCGGTGATGATTTTTTCGCAGAATACTACGTACAAAGATATTTACGAAGTGAGCATCGGCGACCTGGTGAATTATCAGGGAAACCGCTATGTAATGGACACCGAGAAAAACCGTCAGACCGTGTTTCATAGTCTGCGACTGACCAATGCCACCACACAGCCGTTTACCACAGGACCTGTTTTTGTGCTCGATGAAAACCTGATGCCGCTGGCACAGGATCAGCTTAAATATACGCCGGTGAAAGGCGAAACCAGTGTGCAGCTTGCACGTTCGAGCGATGTGGTGGTGACCTATACCGAAGAAGAGCAGTCGCGCACCGATAATTTCACCACCATCAACCGCACCCGCTATGCGAAAGTGATTATCAAGGGTGAAATTAAAATCGAAAACCTGCAGGAAAAAGTCATCAATCTGAAAGTCGATAAAACCATTTATGCAGGTGTGACTGAAGTATCGGATGCCGGCACCAGCAAAAAAACCGGATCGTATTACGGTGTCAATCCTCTTTCCGAAATCAAATGGGATCTGAGTGTCAAAGGTGGTGAGAAAAAAGTACTGACCTATTCGTACGAAGTGCTTGTTCCCTAAGTACATTATGAAAACGCTCCGACTCTTGCGATTCATACATCTGGCGGTACTGGCCGAAGCGCTGATTTTTTTCGGCGTGGTGCTGTATCTGAAGAAGGATGCGCCCTTTGTCTGGATCAGCGAAGATGAGCCGGCTTTGTTTACAACAGGCATTCTTGCAGCAATTGTTTCGGTCATGTGCGCGTTTATTGTGCCGCGCATCATGCTCAAACGAGTGCGCCTAAAGGGAACGAAAGAACAACAAATGCAGTCCTATATCACAATGTCCATTATTCGTATGGCGTTTTTTGATGTGGCTATGACTTTATGCATTGTGTTTTTTCTGTTGGGTGAATGCTGGATATTCGCACTGGTACTTGTGTTGATAGCATTGATTTTTGTGGGACATTTTCCAACGCAGGCGCAGATAACGCGCGAAATAAAATTTGATTCGCAGGATTTTTCGGAGGATGAATTCAACGCAACCTGAGTGCGTCGCGAAGCGACCTCTCAGCGTTGCGTTTAGTTGCGAAGCGACCTCTTTGAATTGCCAAAGCAGCAGTTTTTATGTAATAAGAATTGTAGGGTTGCATTTTTGACGTATGATTCATGAGACCTGCAGAGCAGGTCAAATAATAATAGCCCGGCTTTGCCGGGCTATTATTATTTGGGTGTATTCGACCCCGCAGGGGTCGAATCATCGATTGCTATAATACATCCGCCAGCTGGCGGATGCTATTTTTATTTGACATCCCGCCTCTGTTGGTCGGGCAAGCCTCCGGATGTCGTGCTTCATATCACAATGAGCTATATAGCCAATTGTATAAAATAATTTTTCATCGCACAAAAACTTGTAGAACCAGCGATTTAATATTACTTTTGGGTAGAATTTCTATGAACCCGAAACGAATTATCATCAGCCGCACCGATGCCATTGGCGATGTTGTTCTCACTTTGCCGCTGGCTGTTTTTCTGAAACAACGTTTTCAGGACTGTACCGTTATTTTTCTCGGGCGAAATTATACCAGTGCTGTTGTGCAGTGCTGTCCTGCGGTTGATGAGTTTGTCAGCTGGGATGAAATGTCAGACAATCCTGCAGAATCGCTCCGGAAGCTGAATGCAGATGTTATTATTCACGTGTTTCCACGAAAGGAAATTGCGAAGGCCGCACACAGCGCCGGAATTCCCATACGCATCGGTACATCGCACCGGACATTTCACTGGTTCAGCTGCAACAGAAAAATAAATTTCAGCCGTAAAAATTCCGATCTGCACGAAGCACAGCTGAATTTCAAATTGCTGGAAGGACTTGGTATTTCTGAGGTTCCATCGATGGAAGAGTTGAATGCCATGCTTTTGATGTCTCCAAAAGGCGCACTGCGTGCCGATTTGAATGAGTTGTTGGATTCTGGAAAAATCAATCTGATTCTGCATCCGGGCTCCAGGGGCAGTGCGCGCGAGTGGGGCATGGATCGTTTTGCAGAGTTGATACAATTGCTGCCAACCGATCGCTTTAAAATTTTTCTGACCGGCACCGAAAAAGAAGGTGCTATGTTTCGCAGCGAGCTTGCTGAGCCGTTTTCGCAGGTGACCGATCTTTCCGGGAAGCTGTCGTTGAATGAGCTGATGGTTTTTATCAGTCGTTGCCATGCGTTGGTAGCCGGCAGTACCGGTCCGCTGCATCTGGCTTCTGCACTGGGTATTCATGCAGCCGGTTTGTATCCGCCCATTCGTCCCATGCATCCTGGTCGCTGGTCGCCTATTGGAAAAAGTTTCAAAGTATTTGTAGCAGACAAAGAATGTTCGGCCTGCCGCAAAACCGCCCAATGCGCGTGTATGCGCGAAATTTCCGCTGCCGCCGTAGCGGAGTTTCTGAAGGGGCTGTAGGCGTTTAGCTACAATGAATCTGACTAACATTGTTTGCCACGCATGGTGTCATCCTGAACTTGTTTCAGGATCTGCCATGCGTGGCTCATCATCCACCTCCGACCCTGAAACAAGTTCAGGGTGACACGGTGGATGATGATTGCGTTTCGCAAATGTTAGCGCTCAGTTCAATCGTTGGGTGTAGTCTGATATAAAGGATTGGTGGAGGCCGTCTCAAAAAGTCTTCAGCGACAAAAACAACATTCCATCGTCTGGAAGCGACGAAGGAGCT
>CAYSCE010000078.1:0-10925 GCA_964429475.1 uncultured Bacteroidaceae bacterium
TTTCAGCGGTGCTTATGAAAATAAAACCGTTGTAGACCGCTTTGCTGTTACTGATGAGAATAAATCTGAATTCGGAAAACGTTTTATCGTTTTGCCAAATCCCATGTATGGCGATTGGGAAAGTGCTGTACTGAAGTACAATTTCAAACAGACCAACGAACAAAAAGACAGCGTGCGCAAAGAGAACCTGAAAGGCATGTAGGTTAATCCTGCTAATATTTATAAAGCCATTGCTAGTGCAGTGGCTTTTTTTTGCCGGATATTTTTTGTTTTTACTTATAAAGTCAATCTATATATTAATTTTGTCATACCTGTTTTTCTTATATCGATTAAAACAGTCTAATGGGGGTATGATGCATTTTTTACGGATTATTACATTTGTCGGGCTTGTATGGTCTGCGCTTTCATCAATGGCTCAATGCCCGGTGAACGCCTGGTTTACATATACGCGACTGTGCAATAATTCCATGGTGCATTTCAGCGACAGCAGCTTTCTGACCGGTACCGGACAGATTGTTGACTGGCAGTGGGACTTTGGCGATGCATCGCCCGGCAGTGGTAATCAGAACCCTAATCATAATTTTCCGGGAAGCGGCTCATACAATGTAACCCTGACGGTGACCGATTCTTCGGGCTGCACCGATGTGGTTACTATTCCCGTTTTGGTTGACCCTCTGCCGCTGGCTCAGTTTACATTCAATCCGAATAATGGCTGCTCGGGTAGTACTACCAGTTTCTCTTTTACGGGTAGTGGCACCGGTTTGACATATTTGTGGAATTTCGGTGATGGACAAACATCCACGCTGCAGAATCCATCGCATGTGTACACTTCGTTTGGTTGTGGCACGCAAAATTTCAATGCAACTCTTACAGTGACCGATGCCAATGGCTGTTCCTCGACAATATCGCACCAGGTGCCGGTATTACAGCAACCCAATGTGTTTTATTTTGAACCCAATGGGTTTGTGTTTTGTCATACCGATACCTCTTCGATTTCCGATACACTGCATGTCTTCAACTTCTCGCCCGATGCGGGCTGCATTAATTCATACACCATCAACTGGGGAGACGGATCACCAATTTCTTCAGCTCCTCCGGCTTTGTTCGATGGCACCAATTCTCTCAATCACGTGTATACCGACATCGGGTATTATGTGATAACCATTACGGCAACCGGTACAAATGGCTGTCAGACTGTATACACAGATACAGCTACGGTCGAAAGTAATCCTGTTGCATCATTGATTGGCCCTCCCGTCGGAAGCAATGTGGGCTGTGCTCCGCTGAATGTGTGTGTGGTCAACATGAGCCAGAATATTTCAGCATCAACGCTAATGACCATTACCTGGGGCGATGGTGTTACAGAAACTTTGATGCCGTCGTCTGTAGGACAGACCATTTGTCACAACTATCTGATTTCGGGTTGTGTGGCCGGCTCCATGACCAATTATGCTGTTACTTTAACGGCACAGAATGTCTGCGATTTTTCTCAGTCATCGTGGTCGCCTGTGCGTGTGTACGAGCCGCCTGAAGCAATAATCAATATAGTCGATGATTCAGTGTGTGTGGGCGAAAACGCTGTATTTGTCAATGTTTCACAGCCAAATCTGTGCGCTGCTACTTCGGCAACCTGGTATACGTGGGATTTTGGTGATGGCACAACACTGGGTCCGACACTCGTTCCATCAGGATCGAATCCACAGCAGACCATTGCGCATGCTTATGGCGACACAGGTGTTTATGTTGTAACACTGACGGCCAACAATAGTTCGGTGAACGGTTGCGGCTCTACAACATTTCAGGATCTCGTGTACGTAAGTCAGACCTATGCACAGTTTTCGCACGATACTGTTTGTTTCGGCGACCCGACACATTTTGTTGATTCAAGCTGGGCGCTGAGTTCATCGATTGATACCTGGAACTGGAACTTCGGAGACGGCGGAACCAGTACTGCACAGAACCCCACTTATACTTTTACATCCTGGGGCGATTTTAATACAACACTGACTGTGACTTCCGATGCGGGTTGTACAGCTGTCATGACGCATATTGTTCATGTCGACACGCTGCCGTATGTGCAGTTTTCGTGGGATACTGTTTGTGTTGGCGAAACAACCACATTCACCAATCTGTCCTATGGACGCGGTTCGCCGATCATCAGCTATTTTTGGAATTTCGGTGATGGCAATACTTCTATGCTCGAAGATCCAACACATGTGTATGCATCCGCCGGTAATTTTACGGTCACCCTCACAGTCACCGATGCGCATGGTTGTGTCAATTCCATTTCGCATAATATTCCTGTCAGTCCGCCACCCATAGCCGATTTCGAAGCTGATACAGCCTGTGTTGGTTCGGCAACAGTATTTACCGATCAGTCAACTGCTCCGTTCGGAACCATCGTAAGCTGGAACTGGAATTTCGGTGATGGAAGCGGTACTTCAACAGCGCAGAACCCAGCCTATATTTTTGCTGACACCGGAAATTATTTTGTCACTTTGATTGTTGAAACAAACATTGGATGTGTTGATACCATCACGCTTCCGGTGTATGTAGCGCCTATTCCGCTGGCAGATTTTACGTTTGATATTGTTTGTGCCGGAAATCCGACAACGTTTACCGATGCTTCTCAAAACTTTGGCTGGCCCATCGTTTCGTGGCAATGGAATTTCGGCGATGGAAACACGTCGGCTCAGCAAAATCCAACGCATGTCTTTGGCGGACCAGGCCAGTACACGGTTTCGCTGGTGGTGGCCAATCAATTTGGTTGCAGCGATACCATTACGTATCAGGTTCCGGTTGATTCAATTCCCGATGCAGCCTTTGCTGCAAACAATGCGTGTTTGAATCAGGCAATCAGTTTCACAGATAATTCTGTTCCGCATGGAAGCGCTATTGTTGATTGGGACTGGGATTTCGGTGATGGAAATACTTCAGCACTGCAAAACCCGACTCATGTATATGGTGCATCCGGAACGTACAATGTAACGCTGGTAGTGACTTCTGCAACAGGTTGTCTGGATTCGGTTACCATTCCGGTTGTTGTGTATCCTTTGCCTGTGGCCGGTTTCACAGTGGTTTCGGCCTGCGAAGGCGATCCGGTAAATTTTACCGATACCTCTGTAGCCAACGGTGGAACTATTGTTTCGTGGGACTGGAATTTTGGTGATGGTGCCGGAACTTCTGCCATTCAGAATCCACAGTATTTTTATTCCGATACCGGTACATACAATGTGACGCTGATTGTGTTCAACAGCAATGGCTGCAGTGATACCGTAACCAACCCGGTGAATTATTTTCCGAGACCGGTTGCGGAGTTCGTTCATGATACCAGCTGTGCAGGGCAGCCCGTTACATTTACCGATGCATCGGCCGGAAACGGCGGTACCATTGTAAACTGGAACTGGGATTTCGGAGATGGTAATGTTTCAACATTGCAAAATCCGGTGTATCCGTATGCTACTTCCGGTTCTTTTGTCGTGACATTGATTGTAAGCAGTAATTCCGGTTGTTCCGATACGGTGCAACATACGGTAATTGCAGACTCGCTACCAGAGCCATTATTCACTGCACTTCCGGTTTGCTTCAACGATACAACTGTTTTCACCGATAACAGCATTGCGCATGGATCGCCCATCAACAGCTGGTTCTGGGACTTCGGCGATGGAAATACTTCTGCACTTCAGAATCCGCATCATCTGTATGCCGCTCCTGGTGTGTATTCTGTGTCATTGATTGTGGAAAACACCAATGGATGTTCCGATACACTAGTTCAGAATATCACTGTTTATGCGCTACCGGTAGCTTCATTTACTTATTCCGGAACCTGTTTAAACCGGGATATTTATTTTACTGATACTTCAATTCCCGGCAGTGGAACGTTGCAGTCGTGGAGCTGGGATTTCGGCGATGGCAGCGGTTCTGCAGCAGTACAAAATCCGGTGTATCAATATGCGGTCATCGATAGTTTTTTAGTTACTTTGATTGTTCTGGATCAATTTGGCTGTACCGATACTACATCGGACAGCATACGTGTAAGTCCGCTCCCTGTCTCAGGTTTCATGGCCGATTCGGTATGTCTGGGGATGCCGACGAATTTTACCGATACTTCGCAGAATTTTGGTTTTACTATTAATTTCTGGGAATATAATTTTGGTGACGGAAATGTTTCAAATCTTCAAAACCCGCAACACATCTATGCTGCAGCAGGTACTTATACGGTTCAGCTGATTGTAGGCAATACGAGCAATTGTTTCGACACGGTTCAGCAGACTGTATTTGTGAAACCCGCTCCGCAGGCTCAGTTCACTAGTACAAATGTGTGCTTTGGTGAAACGATGTTTTTTAATGACACCAGCATTCCGAATGCAACATCCATTCAGAATTGGACGTGGAATTTTGGTGATGGCAATACAGCAAACATACAGAATACACAAAACGATTATCTGATTCCGGGAACTTATCCGGTTGAACTCATTGTGACCAATTCCTGGGGCTGCTCCGATACGGTTGTTCAGAATATGATGGTGTATGCTTTGCCTGAGGCTGGTTTTATGTCGAGTGTTGCCTGCATCGGCTTCCCGACATCGTTTACAGACACCTCCAATGCAGGTACCGGTGCAATCGTAGGCTGGGACTGGGACTTCGGAGAGGCCGGAGGAACTTCCACTGTGCAGAATCCCACTTATATTTACCTGAGCGGAGGAACCAATTATGCCGTTTCACTTATTGTTGAAGACCAGTATGGATGCGTTGATACAGCGAACCTGAATATATCGCTGCACCCGCAGCCTGTCGCTGATTTTTCAGCAACAACGGCCTGTGCAGGGCTTCCAACAGTCTTTACCGATCTGTCGGTTCCGGCTGCCGGCGTGATGAATGCATGGAGCTGGAATTTCGGAGACGGCAATTCTTCTGCGCTCCAAAATCCTCAGCACATCTATGCTCCGGCAGCTACCGTACAAACATTTTCTGTAACATTAATAGCCTTTGACAACAATGGTTGTCCCGATACAGTTACACATCTGATCACTGTCAATCCGCGTCCTGTGGCGGATTTCAGTGCTGATACAGCCTGCGTGGGCGATGTGACTGATTTTTCGGATTTGTCAATAGCCAATGCAGGTGTGATCAATTCCTGGAGTTGGGATTTTGGTGATGGTGTCGGAAATTCAATTGCTCAGAATCCGCAGTATACCTATGGTGCGTCGGGTGTGCCTCAGATTTTCAATACTACATTAATGATTGAAGATGCGAATGGATGCCGCGATACGGTTACCCATTCCGTTCCTGTGAATCCGTTACCTGTTGTGAGTTTCGCATCCAATGCGGCTTGTACGGGTTCAAATACTGTTTTTACCGACAACTCATTCAGCAATGGTGGCGCTTTGAATACGTGGAACTGGGATTTCGGCGATGGCAGCGGTTCTTCAGCTTTACAGAATCCGGCTTATACCTATGATACAGTGTTGGTGCCGACCAATTTCAATGTTCTGCTGGAAGTAACGGATGTCAATGGCTGTATGCACGATACTGTTATAACAATTGTGGTGAATCCGCTTCCGGTGGCAGCATTCAATTCCATCTCTGCCTGTTCGGGCTACCCGAGCCAGTTTGCCGATGCATCGACCAGCACAGGGGGTGCTGTTACTGACTGGAACTGGGATTTCGGTGATGGATCCGGAAATTCAATTTTGCAGAATCCGGCTTATCAATATGCGACTACCGCTGCTGTAACAACGTATGATGTTGTGTTGTGGGTGACCGATCAGAATGGTTGTGAAGACAGTGTAACCATGCCTGCAACCATTTATCCTTCGCCAGTCGCAGCCTTTGTTTCGGATAGTGTGTGCGCTGGTTCTGTATCGCAGTTTACCGATGCTTCTTCTTCAATAGGTGGTGCCATCACTGACTGGACCTGGAATTTCGGTGATGGTTCAGGTTCTTCGGTCAATCAGAGTCCGTCTTATACATACGATACAGTACTTACTACCACTGCATATCCGGTGACGCTGATTGTGGAAAATGTGAATGGTTGTCTGGATACAATTACGCATAACGCGCTTGTATGGCCGAATCCCGTAGTTGATTTTCATTCCGATATTGCCTGCATGGGTTCACCAACCAATTTTTATGACGATACGTATTCAAATGGTGGCGCGCTACAGAACTGGCTCTGGGACTTTGGTGACGGCACAGGAACTTCCACACTTCAGTACCCGGATTATCAATATGCCAATTCGGGCTTCTATGATGTGACACTCACTGTGACCGATATAAACCAATGTGTATCTTCAGCAACAGAATCTATTGTGGTTGATTCACTTCCGATACCAGGTTTCACGTACACACTTTCCTGCACACAGGGCATTGTGTATTTCACCAATGCATCGCAGGGCAATGGCAGTAACATTGTCGGGTATATGTGGAATTTTGATGACCTCAGCATGTCGGGGCAGGTGAGTCCTGCACATTATTATTTTGCCACCGGCTCATATGATGTCACTTTGTATGTGTATAACGATCGTGGTTGCTCCGATTCGCTCACAGTGCCCGTTACCATTCAGCCCGGCCTGAACTGGGATTTTACGGCTACGCAGGAATGTGTTGGTGAAGCAACAGTTTTCACCGATTTTACACTCAATCCGAATGTGCCGGCTGTTGCATGGTTTTGGAATTTCGGCGACGGTACTTCATCAACCATCGAAGATCCGACGCATCTGTACCCGGTTTCGGGCACATACAATGTGCTACTTACTGTGACTGATGCCTTGGGTTGTTCATATTCAATTCTGCATAATGTTGTTGTAAACCCAAGGCCTGTGGCTGATTTTACTGCAACTGTGGTTACGCAGGGTAATCCGACAACTTTTACCGATCAGTCGACAACCTTGCTTGGAAACATCATTTCGTGGAACTGGAATTTTGATGACGGCTCCACATCGGCGGTTCAAAATCCGCTCCACACCTATGTTTCACCAGGCACCTACGATATAACTCTGATCGTGTTCAATAATTTTGGTTGTTCCGATACCACCACCATTCCGGTTGTAGTATTTCCATTGGTAGATGCTGAATTTATAGCGGATACAGTATGCGCAAAGACATTCATGACATTCACCGATCAGTCTGTAACCGGCGCCGGCACTATTGATTACTGGTACTGGGATTTTGGAGACGGATATAGTTCGGCGTTGCAGAATCCGCAACATACGTATTTCAATTCCGGTATTTTTACGGTGACACTGATTGCGACGAACACCGCCGGAATTTCTGATACCACCTCACATCAGGTGCTGGTGCTCGAAGCGCCTACAGCAGAATTTTTATCATCGGCTGTTTGTATGGGAAATGCAACTGCGTTTATGAATCAGAGCAGCGGCACAACCAGTAATGTGGTAGGCTGGACCTGGGATCTGGGCGATGGCAATCAGAATTTCACACCGAGTTTCAATCATGTGTATGATGAAGCGGGAACTTATTCTGTGTCGTTGATAGTTGTAAACTCCATCGGCTGCCGCGACACTGTTGTACATCCTGTCAATGTGTGGGAAATTCCACAGGTCAATATTGCTGCGGTTCCGCAGGAAGGTTGTGTTCCACTTGATGTAGTGTTTACCGATCTGACAACGGTGGGCGACGGCACCATTACTTCGTGGTTGTGGCAGTTTGGCGACGGATATACGTCGGTATCGGCCGGTGGCGCATTTCATGAGTATCAGGCACAGGGTCTGTTTTCAGTTACACTGACCGTGACCAGTAATCACGGTTGTACACAGACTCAGTCCTTTTTGAATTATATTCAGGCTTTTCCGAATCCAATTGCCTCGTTCTATTATTTACCGACCAATCCAAGTCTGAGCAATCCGGGCGTGAACATGGTTGATCTGAGCATTGGTGCCAGCAGCTGGAACTGGGATTTCGGTGATGGCGAAGGCTCGACAGATCAGAGTCCGATGCATGAGTTTCCGGAACATGGAAATTATGTCATCACTTTAATTGCCGGAAACAGCTTTGGGTGCTATGACACTACATCATTACCTATACAGGTAACTGCTGATGAATTGTTGTATATTCCAAATGCCATCACACCCAATGGTGACGGAGTCAATGACTGGTTCATGCCTTTCGGCGCAGGATGGTCGGTTGATAATTATGAAATGAGGATTTACAATCGTTGGGGACAAAATGTTTATGCAACCACCGATATCAATCATCCGTGGGATGGCACTATGCAGGATACCGGCGAACCCGTGCAGACCGGCGTGTATGTATGGAAAGTCTGGTATGTCGATCTGGAAGGAAAGAAGCAGCATCTGATTGGCAGAGTCACTGTTACGTATTGATTTTAATTTGTTTTTCAATTTGAAAGGCGATGATTAAATGCCTAATGATTTCTTAACATAGCGCTAATACAGAGTTGTTTTTGTATCTTTAATTTTACATCATTAAAATTGAACAGTATGGAATATTATTTTATAGGTGTGCTGGTGGTGCTTTTTCTGCTTTCCGCCATGGACTTAACGGTTGGTGTAGCCAACGATGCAGTAAACTTTCTAAATTCGGGCTGGGGCTCGCGCAGTCTTACCTTTAAATGGTTGCTGGTTGTTGCATCACTCGGTGTTTTTGTCGGTGCCCTGTTTGCTGGCGGCATGATGGATGTGGCCCGGTCGGGTGTTTTTCATCCGCAGTATTTTATGTTTGAGGAAGTTATTATGATTTACCTCGCTGTCATGCTCAACGATGTGTTGCTGATTGATTTTTTCAACACGCTCGGATTGCCTACCTCAACCACTGTTTCGTTGGTAGCTGCTTTGCTGGGAGCGTCGTTTACATTTGCAGTTGCCAAGCTGGTTGAGAACGGACAATCGTTTGCTGAGCTCAGTACCTACATGAATACAGATAAGGCGTTTGGAATGATCACCGCTATTTTCATATCCATTGCCATTGCTTTTTTCTTCGGACTATTCATACAGAAAATTGCCAGAACTATTTTTAGTTTCAATTTTTCAAGATATAAAATTGGTGGTGCTATTTTCGGTGGTATTGCCATTGCTTTGATTTCATACTTTATATTCTTTAAAGGTATGAAAACGGCGACTTTCATCAGCAAAGACATGAAGACGTTTGTGAATGAAAATATTCTGATGCTGGAACTGGCTGCTACAGCCGGAATAGCCATTGTTCTCATCATACTGCAGTATCTGTTTCGTATCAATGTGTATAAAATTATTGTGATTTACGGAACATTCGCGCTGGCCATGGCTTTTGCTGGTAATGACCTGGTGAACTTTCTCGGACCATCGCTCGCCGGACTGGATGCATTTAAGGAATATCAGGTAACAGGCGATCCCTCCATGACCATGGAAGCACTTAATACCCCGGCTCAGGTACCTGTTGGTTTTCTGATGGCTGCCGGATTAATCATGCTCCTGACATTGTGGTTCAATAAAAAAACCAGAACAGTTATCCGTACAGAAGTTGGTCTGGGCCGTCAAAACGAAGGTGTAGAGAATTTTGACACCAATCCGGTTGCTCGCTCTATCGTTAAACTGTCAATCGCTATCGGAAACTTTTTTGCACTTACACGCATTCCGGCTGTGCACCGCTGGATTGAAAAACGTTTTGTTGCACCGCCTATGAGCAATAATCCCGATGCGCCGGCTTTCGATATGGTTCGGGCTGCTGTAAATCTAACCGTTGGTTCCAGTTTGATTGCATTCGGAACATCGCTTAAATTGCCGCTTTCAACCACTTATGTGACTTTTATGGTGGCTATGGGAACTTCGCTGGCCGACCGGGCATGGGACCGCGACAGCGCTGTGTACCGTGTGTCAGGCGTAACTACAGTTATCGGTGGCTGGTTTGTGACTGCTTTCCTGGCCTTTGTTTCTGCGGCCTTACTGGCATATGTGCTGTATCTCGGAAGTATGGTGTCGGTTGTGTTGCTTTCTGCACTGGCTGTTTTTGTGCTCATTCGCAGTAAGGTTATTCACCGCCGCCGCGAAAAAGCCTATGAAGAAAAAGAAAATATGCTGCGCATTGATGAAAATACAGGCGAACAGGAAATTCTCGATTTATGCAGAAACAATGTTTCGTATGTGATTGAAAAAATTCCTGAAGTAGTAACATTGATCCGCGAAGGACTTGAAGAGGAAAAACTTAAAAAACTGAAAGAAGCTGATGAGGTTGTGAAGGAGATCAGTACACGCACAGAGCTTTTCAGCTCAACTGTAGGAAATTCAATAACAGCCCTTGGAGATAATTATGTTTTGTATGGCGAGTATTATCTGAAAAATGCTGAAATCCTTCGCGAAATCGCAGTCAGTTTGGGTTACCTCACTCATCCTGTATACAACCACATCAACAATCAACACAAAAATCTGGGAAAAAATCAGATGCGCGATTTCGAGTCGCTGGCCGATGATCTTCAGCAACTGTGTGATTTTTCGAAGAAAATTGTGCTTGAAAATTCTGGTCGCGGACTGGCTGACGATCTGCACGAGAAAGCAAATGTGGTTTGCGATAAAATCAAAATTGTGCGTCGTGCTCAGATCGAGCGGGTTAAACGCAAGGAAAATGCATCGCGTTCCAGCCTGCTGTTTTTTAATATTACAACAGAAATTCAGAACATTACCCGCTTCATCAACGAACTTACCGAGCTGGATATTCGTACCAAAAGCCAGGTTGCTGAAGCCGATTACCGGTTGATAGACTAACACATTCTATTTCAAATTCTAATATTGGTCTGTGAAAAAAATGACTTTCACAGGCCAATATTAATTTATTGTTACCAAATGGTTATTAATGCGTAACATTAAATTCATATTGGATTTTCCCGGAAATTTGCCGGAAATTGCACGAATATGTTCGGACTTGATATGGGGATGACCCTTTTGTTGTTTGGTTGCATACTGGCAGCCATG
>CAYSCE010000079.1:0-10811 GCA_964429475.1 uncultured Bacteroidaceae bacterium
CCATGCGCTGTTACTGCTGAATGAACTTACCGGCAGCGGATTCGACGGACAACACATCATAACAGGACTGGGAAATCATATCCGTAATTTATTGATTGCCCGCGATACTTCAACGGCTGTTCTGCTCGAAATGGGAAATCAGCTATCGAAACGTTATACCGACCAGGCAGCACTGACACCGGAATTATTTCTGGCCACGGCGCTCGATTTACTTACATCGGCCGAGTTTACCTACCGGCAAAGTAATGTGAAGAGCCTGATGCTCGAAAATCTGGTGCTGCAACTCAGCCTGATTCCTGACAAACTTGCTCAACAGAGCGAAGCAAAAAAAAAAATAACGGAATCTGATTCGGACAACAGCACCGCAAAAGAACCGGATCCCATTTCATATTCGGCATCGGTAAAAACAACTCCAAGCGAAGAAGACACTTTGAAAAATGCTCCGGCTTTAAACAAAGTCAGCATTTCGGAGCAACTGAAAAAGCTGGAGAAAGTCACTCGCTCAGAACCTCAGTTCGAAGAATTCGATCGCAATAAACTGCTCAGTGCCTGGAATGAATACTGCGAATCGATTAAAACCAGTAAAATAAATCTGTATTCAATTCTCGTCAATTCATCTGTTGAAAAAACCAGCGACAATCACATTGAAGTGACAGTTGACGGGCCGATGAAAAAAGCCGAAATTGAAGCAGAAAGAAATCATGTGATTCAAACCATGCGTAAGCTTCTGAAAAACGAAGGCATTCTTTTGAAAATTCGAATGACCGAAAAATCAGAACAAATAAAAGCGCCCGCATTCGCCGATGAGAAGCTGAAATCAATCATTGAAGAATATCCGGGCGTAACCCACTTGATTGAATCACTCAACCTGCAGGCAGAATTGTAAAACCCGAAAAATAAATTATATGAGAACAATTGCTTTATTCCTGACCCTGATGTATGCTGCAGTCTTTACACAGACTGCTGTTGCGCAAAGCGGCACCGGAAGTAAACATTACAAGTACGAAACGGTTCCCGGCGACCCGTTGAATGCTCGTATTTACACCCTCGACAATGGTTTGAAAGTGTACATGACCGTGTACAAAAACGAACCGAGAATTCAGACCTACATTGCTGTAGCGGCCGGAAGTAAAAACGATCCGCACGAAACCACAGGTCTGGCGCACTATTTCGAACATATGATGTTTAAAGGAACGCCGCATTTCGGTACTTCCGATTACGCCAAAGAATCGGTGCTGATTGCCAAAGTCGATTCCCTGTTCGAAATTTACCGGACTCTGACTGATGAAAAAGAACGTGCTGCCATGTATAAAATCATCGACAGTGTTTCGTTCGCAGCTTCGAAATATGCTATTCCGAATGAATACGATAAACTGATGGTGTCTATCGGTGCCGAAGGAACCAACGCATATACTTCGCTTGATCAGACTGTGTATGTTGAGAATATTCCTTCCAATCAGCTCGAAAACTGGGCATTCATTCAGGCCGACCGCTTTGCAAATCCCGTTCTTCGTGGTTTCCACACTGAACTTGAAACCATTTACGAAGAAAAAAATATGACCATGACTTCCGATTCAAGAAAAGTTTTCACGGCTTTACTCGAAGGAGTGTTCCCTACACATGAATATGGCACACAAACAACCATCGGAACACAGGAACATATCAAAAATCCGTCGATGACCAACATCCGCAAATTCCACTCCCAGTATTATGTTCCAAACAATATGGCTATAGCTCTTTCGGGCGATTTCGATCCCGATGCAGCTATCCAGGTCATTGATAAATACTTCGGTTCGCTGAAACAATCCACTGTTCCTCCTTTTGTTCCTGCTGTTGAACAACCCATTTCAGCCCCTGTTGAAAAAACAGTTCTCGGACCCGACGCAGCCAACCTGATGATTGGTTTCCGCTTCCCGGGCGCCGGCACCGATGATGCACTCAAACTCGAATTACTGGATATGATTCTGTCGAACAGCGCCGCTGGTATGATTGATCTGAACCTGACCAAAAAACAAAAAACCCTTAAAGCCGGCTCGGGCTGCTACATTCTGAAAGATTATTCTGTGCAGCTTTTGTTCGGAACACCTAAAGAAGGCCAGTCGCTGCAGGAAGTACGCGATTTATTGCTGGGTCAGATCGAAGCCATTAAAAAAGGTGAATTCGAAGACTGGCTCCTGCCTGCCATCATCAACGATCTGAAACTGAAACAGGTGAAAGCTTTCGAAGATAACGACGCACGTGCTGATGCATTTGTTGAATCATTTATTCTGGGTGTTCCCTGGAATCAATACATCAGCAAACTCGACCGTATGGCCAAATTTACCAAACAGGATATTGTTGATTTTGCCAATGCCAATTTCAAAAACAATTATGTTGTTGTTTACAAAGAAACCGGTAAAGACGAATCCATTAAGAAAATTGCGAAAAACAAGCTGACCAAGCTTGATATGAACCGCGATATGGAATCGGCTATGCTGAAACAGGTGAAAGAATCAAAAGTTAATGAAATTGAGCCTGTATACATTGATTTTGAAAAAGACATTACCGTTTCCAATCTGAAATCAAACATTCCGTTATACTATGTGCAGAATAAAGAAAACAAAACATTCAGCATGTATTACGTGTTTGATATGGGCAGCAATCACAATAAGAAACTTCCCTATGCTATTGACTATCTGAAATTCATTGGTACCGATAAAATGTCGGCCGAAGAACTGAGTAAAAAATTCTACAGCGTTGGCTGCGAATTCAATGTGTTCAATTCTGAAGATGAAGTATATGTACAACTCAGCGGTCTGAGTGATAATTTTACTGAAGGTCTCAACGTGTTCGAAAACCTGCTGGCAAATGCTACTCCTAACGAAGAAGCCTGGACCAATTTTGTCAACGATGAAATGAAATCGCGAGCCGATGCCAAGAAAAATCAGCAATATGTTTTTGGATATCTGATTGGTTATGGTATGTATGGTCAGTTAAATCCGATGAATGATATTCTTTCGGAAAAAGATCTGAAAGCCATGACAGCTACCGAAGCTGTTGATATCATCAAGTCATTGCTGAGTTACAAACACCGTGTATTATTCTATGGCGACACACCACTGGCCGATCTGACCAAAACACTGAATGAAAAACACAATGTTCCTGCAACGCTGAAAGATGTTCCTGCAGAACGCGTGTACACACAACAGCCAACCGAAAAGAACATTATTTACTGGGTGCATTTCGATACACCACAGTCCACAATTCTGATGCTCAATCGTGGTGAGAAAGGCTTCAACCAGGCGCTGAATCCAACGCTGCGTTTATTCAATGAATATTTCGGCGGCAGCATGAACTCCGTGATCTTCCAGGAAATGCGCGAAGCCCGCGCTCTGGCTTATACTGCAATGTCTTTCTATCAGGCTCCCGATAAAAACAAAGATCATTATATCAGCCTTTCCTACATTGCAACACAATACGATAAAATGCAGACTGCTATCGATGCTTTTATTGAACTCATGAATGCCATGCCCGAATCGGACAACGCTTTCAACCTGGCCAAAGACGGTATTATTAAACAAATCCGTACCGACCGCACTACCCGCGACGACATTCTCTGGAAATACGAAGAATACAAAAAAATTGGTGTTACCCAGGATCTGAACAAAGAGATTTATGCAAAGGTTCCTGCTATGACCATTCAGGATCTGAAAAATTTCCAGACTACCTATCTCAAGGACAAACCGCACACCTACCTCATTGTTGGTGACCGCGAACAGCTTCCGCTTAAAATGCTGAAGAAATACGGCAAAGTGAAAGAAGTTAAAATTGAGACATTATTTGGTTACTGAAAAAAGTAGATTTTCTGAAAAGGTGAGCCTCGTTGCTCACCTTTTTTTATCTTTGGGGTGTCGCATTTTCTGTTCTGCGATCATTAATATTGAATGCTCATGAAACGATGTTGTTTGTTTTTATTATGCTTACTCGCTGTACAACTGGCCCCGGCTCAGTATTTCACATGGGGCACCGAATCGTTTCAGAAATGGAAAATACGATCGACACCACATATTAATGTCATATCGCCACTCTCGCAACCAACCGATACCGCATTTATCAGGTATTTCGATTCTGCTGCGGTGTATCAGACCCGTCTAATGCCCTCAAAACAACGACGTCTGAATATTGTGCTGCATCCAAATACATTGCTCTCAAACGGTTTTGTGGCGCCGGCTCCTATACGGTCCGAATTATTTACCATTCCCTCGCGCGATTTTTATCCGGGCTACTGGCCACAGCAATTGGCCTGGCACGAAATGCGGCATTATGCACAAACCATGGTGGCATACGATCAGATGAAAACACGCTTCGGATTTGTCTTTGGTGAATATCTGGCCGCAGGTTTTATGGGCCTTGTAGTACCCTCATGGTTTATCGAAGGCGATGCGACGGCCTCTGAAACTGCATTCCTGAACACTGGCCGCGGCCGCTCACCATCTTTCTCAACACCGCTTCTGGCGCAACTTTCGGCCATGGAATCCATTCAGAGTTACGACAACTTTTTGCTGGGCTCCGATAAAAACTACATGCCCAATCAATATCTGTACGGTTACTGGATGGTGGCTTCAGCACAGAAACAATACGGAGCCGGCTTCTGGCCTCAGGTGTACGCCGAAACTTTTATGAAAAGCAATTTCGGCATGTTTCCGCGTACGTTCAAAGAATACAACAAACAGAAGATGCCATTGCGGATATTTCATCATCAAACGCTGCAATTACTGCGGGATTCGGTGAATGCTGAAATCAATAATAATTCATTTCCCAAATATCGCGGAATCACAACCGCTGACGAATATGCATCGTATAGATTTATTATGTATGATGGTATTAAACATATTCTTGCTTACAAACAGCCCCTGCACGGTGAAGCCTGCTTTGTTGTAATGGAAGGTCCCCGTGAAAAAGTATTGCATTATCCGGGGCTCATTCACGATGAAAGCTTCGCCTTCGACGGCCGATATGTGTATTATTGCGAATACAGACCGCATCCACGGCGCGAAATGATTGATTACACACGCCTGTGTAAACTCGATGTAACCACAGGAAAAGTAACCGTTATTTCATCTTCAGGAAAAGATTTATTACCTGCTGTCAGCCCGCATGGGAACTTGCTTGCAGTTTGCTCCTATGAACCCGATGGTTCTTATCAGGTACGCATACAAAGTTTGCTGAACTGCCAAACACTGGGATGGGCCACGTTTCCATACCACAAACAACCGGTGTCACTCGCGGTAAACAATCAGGGAACGCTGTTGTATATGATCATGCAAACACCGGATGCAAGGCAGATTGTGCGCTTCGATGCCACCACCAAATCGCAGGAAATACTTTTCAGTTCGCCCGATAAAAATATCAGCAATCTGATGCTGACCGAAGACGCATTGTACTTTAGTGCAAACCTGAACGGCAACGATGAAATTTATCGTTTACAACTCTCAGGCGGCACACCTGAATGTCTCACCAATACACGCTTTGGCGCAGCATTTCCCGTACTGAATGAGGATAAACTTTTTTTCAGCGAAATGACCGATCAGGGATATCAGTTGCGCCAGACAACCATTCAGCCTGTTGAGGCTTTCCCGCGCTGGAAATTCATGTACAATCTGGCCGACACACTCGCGCAACAAACTTCGGAACGCTGCGACAGCATTGACTTTCAGGCTCAGCCTATGGCTGTAGCACAACCATATTCAAAAGGCAAACATCTCATTCATGTTCATTCGTGGGGCCCTTTTACCATCGATCCTTCAAGCGAAAGCGTAAACCCCGGCATTCAGTTCGATTCGCAGAATATGCTCAGCACTTTTACAGCCTCGGTTTTCAGCGGATATAATCTTTCAACAGCCACCATCGAATCCGGTGCGCAAATTAACTACGAAGGCTTTCTGCCCATTCTGTCGCTTGGATATACCAATTATATTCCCTCTGATAGTGACGACGGCAATAAAAGCTACAACAATCTGATTCTGTCAGCTTCGCTGCCATTGGTTTTCACGCGACATGCCTGGACATTCCGCGTCACACCACGCATCGAAAGCCGCCCCTGGAGCGCTGTTCATCGTGAAGACTCCATGGTTTCATACGAACGTCACGCGGCGTTTTTATCTTTATCAGCATCGAAAAGGACCAACAGCAGAAACATGTATCCCAGGCTGGGAGCGTTTTTCGGAGGATCGGCCATGTGGCAGTCCTATAACAACGAAAAGGGAACACTCATCGCAGCAACAGGCGGATTCTGGCTTCCGGGTGTTTTTCGTCATGACGGATTTCGCATCCGCGGTGGTTACGAAATGCGCGACACGCTCGCTTTGCCCTTTACCACAGCAATGTCGGGGCCACGCAATTACAATCTGTTGAGAAATCCAATCGAATCATTTGTGTCGGGCGAATATGCCACACCCCTGCTCTACCCCGATGTACACCTGGGTTCATTGATTTTTCTGAAACGCATCAATGGTATGATCAGCTATGATTACAGCATTACAAAAAACGACCGGAATATTTCATCCATCGGCATTCACCTGATGACCGATGTACATTTTCTGCGCCTGTATGCGCCGGTACGCCTGGTGTTTTCGGAATACTACATGCAGCCCGCCAATAGATGGGATTTCCAGTTCGGGCTGAGTTATGATTTGTATGCGTATTGATAGATAGGGGCTGTCTAAAAAATAGCGGGTTGTTACGACATTCCACCGTCCGCCAGCTGGCGGACGATGGAATGTTGTTTTTGCGCTGAAATTTGAATTTTGAGACAGCCCCACTACCACTCAATACAACAACTCAACCTCCGTTGTGTCGCACGGAATGGTGTGTATGGTGTCGGTGTCGTATGTAATCACATTGTTTTTTGTGAGCGATTTGAAAATAATCAGATCAAATCCGCCAACCGAATTGCAATAGAAAGTTGTATCGATGCTCATGCCGCTGTAGGTGACCGGTGTTGAGCTACAGCAGTCGAAACTGCTGATGGGATTGTTGGTGAAATACGCAATCAGTTTATCGTTGTTATCGAACGGCGAAGCGTTTTTTATATGCATTTTAATAATGGCTTCAGAAGTAAATTCGAATGCTTTCACCAACGGCGATTCGGGCGAAACACTGCCGGCAGACACAACTTCCTGAACCATATAATAGCCATCCTTCAGCAAGGTGAAGCGAAATGCATCGTAGGCACTTTCTTCAATATCGAATGTAAACGAGCCATCCGATGCGGTGGTCACTGTACCCAGCGTAACATACGATGAATTATACACACCGTCAACCACGCCATTGGCCTGCAGGGTGACCTTCACACCCGCCACCGGAATGTTCTGATACGGGTCGGTCGCCGTTCCGCTGATGGAAATGGTTTTGGGGTCTTTCTTGCACGAGATAAGCAAAGACGCCATCAGAAATAAGTACAGTATCTTTTTCATAGCACTAAGGTATGGAATTTTTTCTTTTATTGACAAAATGAACATTTTTAGCTTTTTCTATTTTGAGGGACTGAAATCAATTTAAGATCTCTATGATACGTTCAAAATATTTCTCTTTTAGAACACGGATCCGCCAAGGCGGACACAGATTAAACGGATCTTCACGGACCCGCCTGCAAGTTTAACTGCAACAGGCAGTCGGGCAGGTAAAACAGATTTCGTTATTGTAACGCAAGGCAAAAGCAGCAATTCGTTACAGCAGAATGAATTTGCAAGCGAGCTTGCGGAATTCAAACTGCTGCAACGAATCAACACAACGGAGTTGCGTTGCAGAAAGCAGCTTTTGCTATCACCGCTCAAAAATCCGTGTCCATCCGTTGAATCCGCGTGAATCCGTGTTCAAAAATGGTGTGGCATATTAAAAATGATTTAGCCAACAATTGCAAATATCTCAATAATTCATATATTTGTATAAATCAAAGCCTATGAGAGCCGTCATCATTTCTATGATCCTGTTTCTGTCGGTGTTCTGTTCAAAAGCCCAGGAATATGTGTCCTCCGATTACAGCGAAGAATACAGTGTTGAAGCCACTTTTGAAAGTGCAACGCTGAATTATACGGAAGAAGGAGATTCTTACTGGACACTGAAGTTTACTGCCACCGATGGCACCGAAGCAATCATTGAAAATTATTACGAAGACTTTTTGTTCTACACCATTGAAGAAGGAACCCCTGTAAACATCGGGAAAAAATTCAGTGTTACATTGATCAATGTAGCCGACTATTACGATGATGGCAGCGAAGATTATTACTATTTTGGGGTTGCGTGTACCTTGGTGGAATGATTATGCTTGCGATTTTTGTGTGACAAGATAGCGGATTTAATTTGAGCAGAATTTAATTCGCACTTCGAAGCACCGCGCGCGCATACATCTCCCCAAGCAGGTTGCAGCCTTTGCTTCGAAGCAGTTGCACCCTGCGAACATACGGCCGCATTTACATATAATTACGCTAATACTGCCGCCGCGAATTGCTGTCATCCTGAGCCCTGCGTGCCGCTGGGTAAACTCCGTCGAAGGATAGACAGCAAGCTGCGAACAGACTTGTGCGCGAGCGTTGTGCAGGGTAGTAGAAGCTATTAATCAAAAACAAACCAATCCCAAAAGCAAAAATAATCCTTACAAACACATTGTTTTTATACAAAACCTGTTATATTTGCGTGGCATCGCTGAAAGGGAATCTGGTTTTTAGGTTGCTCTTTTACCATGTTCGACAAACGAAACGACAAATTATGGAATGCCTGGAAAGGTTGCATCTAATCACCAATTTACAAACAAAAAATTGAATATAATGAAATCAATAAGGTTGATTTTGCTTTGTATTGTATTTTTGGTCTTTTCGTTCAATTCTATTGCCCAGGTTACAGAATACTCTCCGGGCAAAGAAGACCCTTCCGGTAAATTTGAAGCATATGAAATCGACAGTAATAATATTGCTCGCTTGCATCATAATAATGGTGTGGTAAGTTGCGTTGGTACTGTTGTTACCAAAAAAAGTGTTTTTAATAAACAAAGGATTATAGAACATGGTATTTGGATGTATTTTAATGAAAAAGGTGAATTGCTATTCCTTGGTAATTTTCATTTTGGTAGAAAAGAAGGTGCGTGGTTGTATTTTGACGAAAACAGAGATATAATAAGGATTATTACTTATTTTAAAGGCAAGGAGATACAAAACAAAGAAATAAATAATTATTAACCGTAGGCCAAACGCCGCAGGTACAACACTCCGCTAAAAACAATCCAATCCCGCTAAAAAAAATCATCACAAACATACTATGTTTATACAAAACCTGTTATATTTGCGTGGCATCGCTGCAAAGAAATCAAGTTTTTGAGGTGCTCTCTGGAAAATGACAATGAAAATTATTCTCATCAGTTTAATATTGTTTTTCTTTTTTAGTAACCATGTTTTTTCTCAGGAGGACATTGGATATAAAGAAGATTGTCTTAAAATACAAGGTTTGAAAATAGATAGTATATTTTGTCAAGTTGTTGGACAAAACAGGTATGCTCAATTGATAGATTTACAGTGTAGTCCCGAAAAATACCAACTATTAATTGCTGCTGAAATAGATAGCAATGGGATTGTTAAATCTGTTTTCATTCGTGATGAAAACAATTTTTTGCTGGCAAATGAAATCAATTCGTTAAAAACAAATATTCAGAATGCTATTTTCAATATATGTTTAACCGAATTTGAGCATTCAAGTTTGACAAAAGAAGACATATTTAAAACTGTAAATACAATTAAATATTCGATTTTCTTACCATTAAAAGAATAGCCTTACACTGCAGTGCAACATCCAAAACAAATCCTTAATGCCCATTTCAATATTCGTAAAACACTGAAATTCAATTGTCCCTATCCCCATTTTCAGACAATGCTGAAGCAGTCTATCTGATATGGATAGACAATTCCCTTTGTAACTCATATATCCTATTATCATCTGAAATTATTGTTTTCAGAATTATTTTTTTCTTTCTGAATTTGACAACTTTATATACATATCTTTCTCCATTTATTTTTTCCACATGGGAATTCCTCAGATAACATGAAACATCAGAACTTTTCTCCCCTGGAATTTCAAAACATAATGGATTTGTTCCTATTGTATAAACTGATACAACAAATGGCATTGGTTGCTTTTTCAATGTAAACACCAAAAGACTATCATTATTTATATTGCTGAATGATGCCGCAATTGAATCTTTTGCAGTAGATAATGCCTTTCTGGAAATTGAGAGTATTTGTCCTGTTATGTCTTTGTCGTTAAATATTCGTAGCGTTATTTTTATAGAATCATTGAATGTTGCGGTGTTTTCATTTATAAAGTATTCGCTGCCGGAATTATTATAAGTACTGTCAAATTGCAATATTAATGTATCTTTCACCAATGAATAATAACCAGTCCCATATTTAAATTCAAAAGGATAATATGAATATTCAAACTCATTGTTATCGTGAAATATGATGCAATCTACAACTTGCTTCTCATTATTATTCATATAGAAACAACAATACTTTCCGTTTATTGATTTTTGGCAATTCGAAGCATTGGGTAAAAAAAACACAAACAGCAACAGGATTGCAAAATATGCAGACAGCTTATCTTTCATGGTTTTTTGATCATCAATTATCTACTGAAAATCAAGTCTCAAATGTACTTATTTATTTTCATAATTAATAACAATTTCTGATGCTCAGACACATTTTCCTCCCGATAGTTTCGTCGCTGCGAAGTCCGGAAATACAGAAAATCGCTTCTACAGCGGATTTAGCACTATTTCGTCATCA
>CAYSCE010000080.1:0-10761 GCA_964429475.1 uncultured Bacteroidaceae bacterium
CAAAACACTGAAACAGGATGACGTTGTGAGCTGGAACGCCAACTCGGCCGAAGCCCGCGACTATTATGACAAAACCGGCGAACAGGCTTTCTGGGCCGAAAACGTTTTCAGTGGTATGCCTACATATATGATTACCATCAAACATGTTGGAAATCTTTTTCTGCAGGTCGATAAACTCATGCGGCTGTTTCTCCCGTTTTTCATGGGGTTTGTGTTTATTGGCTTTGCCGGATTTTTATTGTTTACCCGTGTTCTGAAACTCAATATCTGGGCGGGCATTGCTGGTGCACTTGCCTTTGCACTGTCCTCGTATTTTATTGTCATTCTTGCGGTGGGGCACAATGCCAAGGCGCATGCTATTGCGTATATGGCGCCATATCTCATTGCAGTGTACATGACCTATCGTGGCAAGTATACATTGGGCGGTTTGCTGGCTGCTTTTTTTCTGGCTCTCGAGATTGCCGCAAACCACATTCAGATTACCTATTATCTCGCTTTTGTCGTATTGATTTTCGTAATATTTGAGTTTGCTTGGGCCATTATCGACAAGCAGCTGAAACGCTTTTTATATGCTTCAGGAATTCTGCTCGCTGGTCTCATCCTCGCTGTTGGCGTCAATTTCTCGACGTTATATACTTCGTATGAATATTCAAAAGAAACCATTCGTGGCAAATCGGAACTGACCAAAAAAGACGCCAATGATTCGAAGGGGCTTGAGAAATCATACATTTATGGCTGGAGCTATGGCGTTGGTGAAACATTTACATTTCTGGTTCCCAATTATGCGGGTGGAGCTTCCCAGCCGATTGAAATTGAGAACAAGGATTTACTCAAAAAGGTTGATGATCAGCAGCTGAAGCAGGTTGTAGGCGGCTGGCCGCAATACTGGGGCGAGCAACCAGGAACATCGGGGCCGGTATATGTGGGCGCCATTGTCATGTTTTTGTTTGTATTGGGGCTGATTATTTCAAAACATCGCTTGAAATGGCCTTTGTTTATTGCAGGCGCATTAAGTGTTATGCTGGCCTGGGGCGGCAATTTCACAGCGTTGTCCGATTTCTTTGTGGATAACATTCCGATGTACAATAAATTCCGTACACCATCCATGTGGCTTGTCATTGCCGAGCTGGCCATTCCGTTTATTTTTGTACTTGGTGTGCACGAGCTGGTTTCGAATGCCGACAGAATTAAACAAAAAATGCGTGCACTGTATATTGCCTTTGGCCTTACCGGTGGAATCGCGCTTCTGTTCTGGCTTTCACCAGGTTCATTCACCAGCTTTTATTCATCGCAGGACGAAAACAGGGCTAAAGAATACCTGAAAATGTATGCAGGCGAAATTCAAAAAAGTGTCCCTGTTGAGCAGCAAGCTGAGCAAATGGCCTTTTATTCCGATATTTTCGAAAACAAATTGCCCGAATCGGTAGTTGAAGTGCGGACTTCTATTTTCAAAGCCGATGCTATGCGTTCGTTTTTATTTATTCTGGCAGCTGGCGTATTGGTGTTTTTGTTTTTGCATAAAAAAATCAAAGCGCCTGTTTTACTGGGTGCCCTTATTTTGCTGATTGCAATAGACATGATTCCGGTGAACAAACGCTATCTGAACAATAAGAATTTTGTTTCGAAAAAGAAAGTTGATAAGCCATTTACTCCCTCAGCAGTTGATCAATCAATCATGGCCGATAACAAAGACGGATCAAGAGTCCTTGATCTTTCCGGAGGCCTGGGTGGCGCTTTCAACGATGCGACTCCTTCTTATTTCCACCGTTCGGTGGGCGGCTACAGCGCAGCGAAACTTATGCGTTATCAGGAACTCATCGAAAATCAGATTTATTCCGAAGTATCGATGCTGGGCGCCAATCTGAATCAGGGCTCAACGATGGGTCGTGTTGATTCGACTTTGGCCAATCTGGGCGTTTTGAACATGCTGAATACAAAATATCTGATTCTGAGCAAAGAGTCTGCTCCACTGATCAACAATCATGCGCTTGGACATGCCTGGTTTGTCGACACATATTCAGTAGTTGAAAATGCGGATCAGGAAATTGCAAGAGTAGGCGAAATCAACACTGCAACCGAAGCTGTTGTTGATAAACGCTTCGCTGGTGCTTTGGATAATCTGAAAATTAATCCCGATTCAACTGCAACCATTCAGCAAACGTCGTACAGTCCCAATCTTGTTACATATACAACAAAGGCTGCGAGCCCACAACTGGCTATCTTCAGCGAAATATGGTATCCCGAATGGGAACTGTACATCGACGGAAAGAAAACCGATCTGATCCGCGCCAATTATGTGTTGCGTGCTGCTGTTATTCCGGCCGGTGAGCATAAAATTGAAATGAAGGTTCATCCGAAGACTTTCCTGTCCAGCACCAAAATCAGTCTGGCATCTTCCATAATTTTGCTGTTGCTGACAGCAGGATATCTGGTCAGTTTATTCCTGAAACACCGCAAAAAAAAATCGGTAACTGAGGAATAAATGCTTTGAAGGAATTACAAAAATCTTTGTGCAGCCCCGTTTTTGGGGCTGTTTTTTGTCCCGTTAACTCCTCGAAGGGTTTCAAACTCTTCGAGGGGGTCACTGCGCAAAAAAAACTCCTGCAGGTCAGTCACCATGCAGGAGTCGAAGGGTTTTAGAACACAACTGTTTTTATCCCAGATATCCTTTCAGATTCCGGCTTCTGCTGCCATGTTTCAGGCGGCGTATTGCTTTTTCTTTAATCTGACGAACACGTTCGCGGGTAAGGCCAAATTTGTCGCCGATTTCATCGAGTGTAAGTTGAGGAGCGTTGTTCAGACCGAAATAGAATTTCAGTACATCGCGTTCGCGCGGAGTCAGGGTTGCAATGGCACGTTCAATTTCAATATTGAGCGATTCGAACTGCAGACCTTTGTCGGGGCGCTCGCTTTCTTCGTTGGCGTAGAGATCGTACAGGTTGGTGTCTTCGTCGGTGACGATGGGAGCGTCCATCGATACATGGCGGCCGGTGTGGCGCAGACTGTCCTTCACTTCTGTATCGGGCATATCCAGCAACGATGCAATTTCGTGTGCATCGGGCTCGCGTTCATATTCCTGTTCCAGCTGAGCAAACGCTTTGTTGATTTTATTGATGGTGCCGATTTTATTCAGCGGCAGACGAACAATACGTGATTGTTCAGCCAACGCCTGTAAAATAGACTGACGAATCCACCAAACAGCATAGGAAATGAACTTGAATCCACGGGTCTCGTCGAAACGCTGAGCGGCCTTGATCAAACCAAGGTTGCCTTCGTTGATCAGGTCGGGCAGACTGAGACCCTGATTCTGGTATTGTTTAGCAACAGATACAACGAAACGGAGGTTGGCCTTGGTGAGTTTCTCCAAAGCCATCATATCTCCCTGTTTAATGCGTTGGGCCAGCACCACTTCTTCATTGGCGGTAATCAGCTCTTCGCGGCCGATTTCCTGTAAGTACTTGTCCAATGAAGCAGTTTCGCGATTGGTGACCTGCTTGCTGATTTTTAGTTGCCTCATAAAATTCTCTCGGAGTTGGGTGAGCATTTATACGATGCCCCCAACCGAATGTTACATAAATTGAGCGAAATTATTTTTCTTCCTTAGGTAACAAAACTTTGCGGGAAAGACGGAGTTTTCCGGTTTTTTCGTCGGTGCCAATCAGTTTTACCTGGATTTTTTCACCAACTTTTAAAACCGAATTGACATCCTGAATGCGTTCCCAGGCTATTTCGGATACATGTAGCAACGCTTCCTTACCCGGCAGAATTTCGACAAAAGCACCGTAAGCCTGAATGGCTTTTACAGTTCCTTCGTACACTTCGCCAACTTCGGGAACGGCCACAATCGATTTCACCCATTTGTGTGCGGCATCCATGCTATCTTTGCTGGTCGAGAAAATCTCTACAACACCAAATTCACCCACTTCTTCAATCAGAATAGTAGCTCCGGTCTGACGCTGGATTTCCTGAATGATTTTTCCGCCAGGTCCAATCACTGCACCTATAAATTCGCGCGGGATGCTGAATTTGACAAAGCGCGGCACATTGGGTTTGTAATCGGCACGTGGCTCAGCAAGGGTAGCAGTCAGGATTTTCAGAATATGTTCGCGTCCGCGTTTGGCCTGCGCCAGTGCTTCGGCGAGAATATCATACGATAATCCGTCCACTTTAATATCCATCTGACAGGCAGTGATTCCGTCCAGGGTTCCGGTGACTTTAAAGTCCATGTCGCCCAGGTGATCTTCATCGCCGAGAATATCACTCAATACGCAATATTTGTTGCTTTCGGTATCGGTAATCAAACCCATTGCAATTCCGGAAACCGGTTTGCGAAGTTTAACACCGGCATCCATCAACGCCAGGGTTCCTGCGCAAACAGTTGCCATCGAAGAGCTTCCGTTTGACTCGAGAATATCGCTGACGATACGGATGGTATAAGGATTTGAATCATCCTGCGGAATCATATTTTTCAGCGCGCGGAGAGCCAGGTTTCCATGGCCGATTTCGCGGCGGCTGGTGCCACGCATCATTTTGGCTTCACCTGTTGAAAACGGCGGGAAGTTATAATGCAGCAAAAGTTTGTTGGTGCCTTCGAATACGGCTCCGTCGATTATCTGGTCGTCGAGTTTGGTGCCGAGGGTAACAGTGGTTAAACTCTGGGTTTCGCCACGTGTAAAAATGGCACTTCCGTGCGGGGTTGGCAAATAACTGACTTCGCACCAGATGGGGCGGATTTCGTCCATTTTACGGCCATCGAGGCGCACGCGTTCTGCCAGATACATGTCGCGAACCGCTTTTTTCATCACATCGTGATAGTAGCGGGCAACAAGCGATTTTTTTGCATCCAGTTCCTCTTCGGGAATGGTAGCAAGAAATTCTTCTTCAATGGCATCGAAATCGTCCTGACGCTGATGTTTGTTGGGGGTGCAACGTTTAGCTACGTCGTAAGCACGCGGGTAGCAGAAATCATATACGGCTTTGCGAAGATCTTCGTCGTTAACTTCGTGACAATATTCGCGCTTGGGGTTTGCTTTTTCAACTTTGGCTGCGAGTTCGAGCTGAGCTTCGATTTGTTTTTTGATGGCCGCATGAGCAAATTTCAGGGCTTCCATCATAACTTCTTCGCTCACTTCTTTCATTTCGCCTTCCACCATATTGATGTCTTTGGCATTGGCAGCCACCATCAGTTCGAGGTCAGCATTTTCAAGATCCTTAACGGTAGGATTGATCACAAATTCTCCGTTGATGCGGGCTACGCGAACTTCGGAAATGGGTCCGTTAAAGGGGATATTGGAAACTGCCAGTGCTGATGAAGCAGCCAGAGCGGCATATGCATCGGGATGTGTATCGGTATCGCCTGAAACGAGGTAAATGAGCACCTGGGTTTCGGCGTGGTAATTATCGGGGAACAAGGGGCGCAGAGCGCGGTCGACGAGGCGTGCAATCAGAATTTCGTATTCCGAAGGACGCGCTTCGCGTTTAAAAAATCCACCGGGAAAACGGCCGGTTGAAGCATATTTTTCCTGGTATTCAACAGTGAGAGGCATGAAGTCAACGTTTTCCTTGGCTTCTTTGTTGGAAACGACAGTTGCCAGCAGCATGGTGTCACCAATGCGTACAATAACAGATCCGTCGGCCTGGCGGGCCAGCTTACCGGTCTCGATAGTTCCGGTTCGCCCGTCGGGAAGTTCAAATGTTTGTGTGATAGCGTTCATCTTTTTTGTATGTGGTTTAAAAAAAGAAAGGCAATACCCCTATTGCCTCTCTGTAGTAAAATGTCAGTATGTTTACTTCCTTATCTCCAGTTGCTGGATCAAAGTACGATACTTTTCAATGTCTTTTGTTTTGATGTAGGTCAACAGCTTTTTGCGCTTTCCTACAAGAGCCAGAAGGCTGCGCTCGGTCACAAAGTCTTTTTTATTGCTTTTGAGATGACCGGTCAAATGTTTGATTCTTTCAGTGAAAATAGCAACCTGTACTTCCGGTGCTCCGGTGTTGGTTACTGCTTTACCGTATTTTTCCGCGAGTTGTTTTTTGGTTTCGATTGATAAATTCATGGTTCACTTTTTTATCGGGATGCAAAGGTACAATAATTATTTAATATTCAAAACATTTATAAGAAAATTTCTTTTTTGCTGTTGCCACGAAGTCACCAAGGCACAAGACGACTGCTTATCAATCATGGGTATTCCACTGCTGTCGGTAAGAACTTGCAGCAAGAATAAAAAAAATGTGAATAACCGATAACCGTTAACCAATAACCATTTCGAACCTGTCTGCCGGTTTAACTGCAACAGGCAGTCCAGGCAGGCACTGAACAAGGAATCCGCCGCGGCGGAGGAAGTTTGAAGGAAGAAGTAAAGTATGAATTTCCGATAACCGATAACCAATAACCGATAACCGATAACCAATAACCGATAACCGATAACCAATAACCGATAACCGTTAACCAACAACCAATGCTTATATCGTTCCGTTTTCAATCATCACCACAATGGTTTCAATATCGCGGTCAAGTCCGTCCGGATTGTAGGTGACTTTGAGATTATATCCGAAAAAGGATCCAAGCGATTGCCAGAAGAAAGCTGTAAGATTGCCCCTGAAATCCTTGATCAGATTGTATGTGGTTGAGCTTGTTTCTCTGTAAATCAGCTTCAACAGGATTTTTCCCTGGGTATAAGTGAGCTTTGTCAGTTCACCCTCAAACTGCGAGCGGACTTCTTTTTCAAGCCGCTTGATTTCTTTATCTCGTTTGTTATCGCTTTTGATGGTGTTCAGATAGGTGTTATAGGCATTTACTTTATGAGCAATCAGTTTGGCGTAAGGATATACTTTTTTAATGTGTTTCACCAGCCGGCTGAATTCAATCATCTGTACCTTGGACTTGAAAATGATTGGTCCGTAAATTTTCACGGTCGGAATCCAGAACAAAGGAACAGTGTCGCCTTCAATTATAACCGCTCTTGTCACAATACCATCGGTGACACCTTGGCTTCCGTTTGTCTGTGCTTTCGCAATGGCGCTGGATGCCACAACCAGGAGTAACAGGAAAAGCAGCTTTTTCATAATTTTTTTCGGGCTGGTTTACAATTCGTTTGCCAAATTTACGAAGCGACTTTCAATTGAATTTCAGGATGGTTCTTTAGTTTGTTCCGTACAAAGGCAGCATTAATCTTCACTTTGTTTGCTGTGGTTTCGCCGGGCAATTCAAACATCAGGTCGGTCATGATTTTTTCCATGATGGACCGAAGTCCGCGTGCGCCCAGTTTGCCTTTGATGGCCAGGTGAGCGATTTCCTTCAACCCGTCCGGGGTAAATTCGATCTCAATTTTATCCATGTCGAACAGGGCCTTGTACTGCTTTACAAGCGAATTTTTTGGCTTGGTAAGAATATCCAGCATGGCGTCTTCGCTCAGCGGATGCAGATGGGCCAGTACAGGCAGACGGCCGACCAGTTCGGGGATCAGGCCAAATTTACGAAGGTCTTCCGAAGCAATGTAAGACAAAAGATTTTCCTTGTCAATTTCTTTCTGCTCTCCGGTTTTCTTGAAGCCGATAACAGATGTTTTGAGGCGGTTTGCAATTAATTTTTCTATTCCGTCAAACGCACCGCCACAAATAAAGAGAATGTTTTGAGTGTTGACCTGAATGTATTTCTGGTCGGGATGTTTGCGGCCACCCTGCGGAGGAACATTTACCACAGCGCCTTCGAGCATTTTCAGCAAGGCCTGCTGAACACCTTCGCCGCTGACGTCGCGGGTGATGCTGGGATTATCGGACTTACGCGAGATCTTGTCAATTTCGTCAATGAAAATAATGCCGCGCTCGGCTGCTTTTACATCATAGTCGGCAACCTGAAGCAAACGTGCCAGAATGCTTTCGACGTCTTCGCCCACATAGCCGGCTTCGGTCAGGGCTGTGGCATCGGCAATAGCAAAAGGAACATCAAGAAAGCGGGCAATGGTTTTTGCCAGCAAGGTTTTACCGGTTCCGGTTTCTCCAACGAGTACTATGTTGCTTTTTTCAATTTCCACGTCATTGTCTTTGGCGCGGAGACGTTTGAAATGATTGTAAACAGCTACCGAAAGAACTTTTTTTGCCTGATCCTGACCAATGACATACTGATCGAGAAAATCAAAAATTTCTTTTGGCTTACGTAAAATAAAAGAACTTTCCGAAGGTGTTTTTTTACTCTTCAGAGTTAGTTCTTCGTTAATAATAAGCTGAGCCTGTTCGACGCATGCATCGCAGATGTTACCACTGACACCGGTAATCAGCAGTTTGACTTCCTGCTGGCTACGGCCGCAAAAGGAGCAATGGTCGGTTGGTTTTGCCATAGTGATTATTTTTTGTCGCGACGAAGCACTTCGTCAATCATTCCATATTCGAGCGCTTCTTCAGCAATCATCCAGTGGTCGCGGTCTCCGTCTTTCCAGACCTGTTCTATGGTTTGACCGCTGTGATTGGCGATAATCTGATAGAGTTCTTCTTTCAGCTTTCTGATTTCGGTCACAACAATTTCCATATCAGAAGCCTGACCTTCGGCGCCACCCATTGGCTGGTGAATCATCACGCGGCTGTGGGGCAGGGCAGTGCGTTTGCCGTGAGAACCTGCACAAAGCAGCACGGCGCCCATCGAAGCAGCCATGCCTGTACAGATGGTTGCAATATCGGGAGCAATGTACTGCATGGTGTCGTAAATTCCGAGACCGGCATAAACAGAACCACCAGGCGTATTCAGATAAATGGAAATGTCTTTACTTGCGTCGACGGATTCGAGGAACAGAAGCTGTGCCTGAATAATGTTGGCTACATAATCATCGATGGGAACGCCCAGAAAAATAATGCGATCCATCATCAGACGCGAGAAAACGTCCATGGTGGCAATGTTGAGCTGGCGCTCTTCGATAATGGTGGGCGAAATATAATTGGCAGTAACTTTGGCATATTTGTCAAACACATTGCTGTTGATGCCGCGGTGGCCAATGGCATATTTCCTGAATTCGTCGTTTATGTTCATAACATTAGTTTTTTTCGTTCACTAAGGTAAGAAAATCTTTCCAATTCATTTGTTTTGTTTCGATGGTGCAGTTTTCTTCGAAAAGTTTAATCAGACGCTCATCGGTCATATTGTCAACCAGATTGTTGAAACGTTCTTTTTCTTTCGAAATGATTTCGTACACCTGATCAATTTTATTTTTCACTTCCGGATCGTTTTCGTCCATATCGGCCAGACCCAGCAGTTCTTTCAGGTGCAGACGAATGGATTCGCGGGTAACCATCAGGTCGTATTTCTTGATCAGTTTGTTTTCAATCAGCTGCCATTTTAGTTCGTCGGCATAGAAGGGAATTCCTTTTTCGAGATCTTCTTCGGTGAGTTCTTTCTCCGAACGGGTGCGGATGAATTTTTTCAGAAACTCTTCCGGCAATGTGAAATCGAATTTATTTTTCAGTTCTTTCTGAACGTCGAAATAGAATTGTTTGCGGGCTTCCTTCTGATAGGTTCCCTGAACATCCTGACGAATGATTTCGCGCAGCTGGTCTTCGCTTTCGATGTGACGGTCGGGGAACACCTGAGCATACAGTTGCTCATTGAGTTCGGCCGGGGTGATAGACAATACGCTGTTGAGGGTCACGCGGAAATCGCCGGTCATCACTCGTGCTTCTTCAATGGGCATGTTGAAAATCTCGGTGCGCTCATCGGCATCCGGAAAATCTTTATCCACATTGAAATCGAACGATTCTTCGGCTTTTTTACCGATAAAGAATTTCTGTGCGTGCTCGGGCAAAGTGTTGATGCGGAGGTGAATGAATTTATCAAGACCGCCTTCTTTCTTTTCGCCGTTTTCGAGTTCAATCAGTTGAGCTGAAGCAAAGCTTTTGTCATCCACCGATTCGGCTTTTTCGAATTTGCCGTAACGTTCGCGGATTTCGCCCAGATATTTTTCAACGTCGGTTTCGTCGTGGTTAATTTCGTATTTGGTAAATGCCAGTGATGAGTCGGCAGCAGGATCAATGTCGGGTTCCAGCGCCACCTCGAAGTTGAAAGTAAAGGTGTTTCCTTCGTTCCACTCAGTCAGGCGGGCATTTTCTTCGTCCATAACAGGCGAAAGAATAAAGTTGACTTTGTTTTCTTCGAGATATTTGTATACAGCTTCCGAAGCAATATGTAATACCTCATCGGCCAGCACGGAATTTCCGTACATTTTTTTGATGACGCCGAAAGGCACTTTTCCGGGGCGGAAACCAGGCATGCTGGCTTTACGGCGGTATTCACGCAATTTTTCTTCAACCTTTGGCTGATAATCAGCTGGTTCAATATGCGTTTTTAATGAGGCAAGCAATTCTCCGTTTTTTTCAAATTCGAAATTCATACTACTTTTTTTGAACTTGTGACAATTATTAAAACTGTGCGGATGAAGGGACTCGAACCCATACGCCTTACGGCACCAGATCCTAAGTCTGGCACGGCTACCAATTACGCCACATCCGCAAATCAGGAGTGCAAAGGTACAATTATTATTGGAATCGCAAATGTCTGCTGTATGTTTATTATCAGTCGATTAATGCAGGAAGCCGGTTTTAGAGGGCAAGTAATTATAAATAAATGCCGGGACGGGCTATTTTATAAACAGATAAAAAAGAAGCTCCGGTTAAGGAGCTTCAGTCTACTAAATCATGTGTGTATCCGGAATAAATTATTCTTTGATAAATCTTGTCACAGCTCCTTCTCCGGTTTGAATCAGATACAGCCCCGGGTTC
>CAYSCE010000081.1:0-9125 GCA_964429475.1 uncultured Bacteroidaceae bacterium
AAATCACCGACCCAGAAAGCGTTTCGGCTATTTGACTCCATATCAAAAATTATTATTAATTTTGAAAAACAAAAAAGTTGCATTTGTAACTTGAATTCAGCCTTCAACATAAACTGAAAAATGAAATTCTCCTGTTTTTCTAACTTTGTGTTTTATTTAATCCATACCATGAAAGCTTTTCTGATTCCCGTTTTTATTTTTTTATTTGTATCTCAATCGTTTGCTCAAAGCGGATACGATGTTATTGCTGCTGAAATATGCGATTCCATCTCGGCCAGATGCATGGACAAGGACAGTGCGACGGCCATGCAAATGCAACAGGCCTACACTTTATCGGCTATGCTTCATCATCCCGAAATCTGCGATTCACTAAAAAAATCTATTCGCATGGAAATTCCTGGTCTGGATGAAACTTCAGTTATGGGGATTTTCAGCTCACGATTAGCCAAAAATCTGATATTTAATTGTGAATCATTTATTCTGATTACGCAATACAAAACATTCGCTTCGGTTCCCGGGAAAGAATCGCTCCGGCTGATATCTTCCGAAATGTGCGGAATTCTTGAAAATTCTGATAAAACAACGCTTGAGGATTATCAGCAACTTATGAACGAAAATTTATTTCCGATTGTGCTCAGGTATCAGAGAGAAATTGCAGCCGATTATAGTGGTGGTTATGAAAGTCCTGAATTCATCGACGATATAGCCATGTATTTACTCAAACATTGTCTCGTTTTGCTCAAGGCTTCGCTGCTGAATGAGTATAAATAAAGAAATCAGAAGAATCCCCTACACCGCCTGAACTGCTTCAGCTTCTTCAATTTGCTTTGTCTGCTTCACCACACCAACAGCCTCGGCCACCACTTCGGCAATGTCTTTCATTTTGCCGTCGGCATGTTTGGCCATGGTCTTCTTGCACAAAGGACAAGCGGTTACAATCACATCAGGATTGGATGCCGATAATTGTCTGACTGCATCGGCGGCCATCAGTTCGCGCTTTTCGTAAGGTACTTTCAGATTCGAAATACTTCCACCACAGCACAGGCCTTTTTCTTTTTCCTGATCGATGGAAATCATTTGTCCGACCTGATTCAACACGGTGCGTGCACTGTCGTATTCGCCGCATCCACGGCCAAGTTCACACGGATCGTGATAAACAATGGAAAGGTCTTCCATGCGCGGTTTCAGTCGCTTGCTTTCCACCAGAATCTTTATTAATTCGGTGTGATGCACCACATGCATTTTCAGATTGTAATCTTCTTTAAATGTTTTGTAGCAAATAGGACAACTGGTTACCAGAATCATTGAATTCTGAGCTGTAATCATTTCGCTCAGCTTTTCGCGCAACTGCGCAGCTGCATCGGTCAGTCCCGACTGCATCAACGGACGGCCGCAACACATACTTCCATTTTCATCAACAAAATTGTATGTAATGCCGGCTTCTTTAAACAAAGCCACCATAGCACGCGGCACCGATGGCGTCAGATGCGACATACAGCCTGCAAAATACACAACGTTGGTGACTTCCGAAAGTTCTTCTTTTTTGATTTCCGGTAAATAATCGTATTTGAATCCAACCGATTCGTTGGCTAGTTTGCGTGTAACGTTGCGCATATTCGTCACATCAATCTTAACCGGACAATAAGTATTGCAACGTCCGCACATTAAACAGTTATACGCCCGATCTTCGAATGGCAGATTGTAGCGTACTCCCTGAATATAATAGGCGGGCTGCACATTGCTGATTCCGGCAGCAGAACTAAGCTGACACTTATCAATACAAATTCCGCAACGGCTGCACGAATTGATTTCGAAGCGAGTATAACCCTGCAGATTTTTCGCAGGCTTCATACCCAGGTTGCGGAAAACTATCAGCAGAATTTCGGTCAGAATATGCATGTATCGCGAGAAAGGCAACGCTACAAAAAATGCCGCCAGCACTATTGAATAAACCCACCACATGCTGTATTCAGCAGTTACAACCTGCCCAGCCGACATGAATGAGTTGAAGAAATCTCCAAGCGTCTGAGTCATGAAACCGCCATTGTTGTAATGAGCAGCATTCAGCGATTCAGCCAGCAAACGTGCAGGGAAAATGGCCCACAGCGAATACAGTGCAAACTGATCGGCAATCATCAGCTTCGTGGTTTTTTTCATGCCGAACAGGCGCGAGTAAAATCTTTTTATCAGTGCAAAAACCACCGAGACCAATACCACCAGCAACAGAAAATCCATCATGAAGGTGAAAAAAGTTCCGTATTCAATGCCGTGTTTATTGGGTTCGAAATAATTAAAGAAAATGGGATCCCAGGGCATATTGAACACATCTTTCTGCCCGAATTTCGATTCGATGGAACCCATTACAATCAACAGAAACCAGCCCGTAGCAAGGCTTGCATGCATATATCCGAGTAACGGATTGATTTTGAAAATACGACGGTGCAGCAAACCTTCCATAATGGCTTCCTTAAAAGCACGGAATGAACGAACGGTAAATAAATTGCGGAACATAACACGTCGGTCAGCCACCGGAATCGATTCCATCCAGACAATATATTTCCAGATGAGAATGACTCCCATCACCAGCAAGCCGAGGAAAAACGGCAATACAAAAGGATCAAAATTCATTTCCATCGAAGTGCTTTTTTAAGTGATACAAAGTGTGGCGGGTATTGACATTACGCGGGCATGCCAGTGTACATTTTCCACACAGCATGCATTTCGAAATTTCTTCTTTCACTTCTTTGATCATTCCGCGCCGCAGCTCGACCGATAAGCGACGAAAACTAAATGAAGTGTATTGTCCCGCTGTACAGGTTGCCGCACAGGTTCCGCAAAAGATGCAGGTTTGCAGACTCGGTTCGAGTTTGCAGATTTTGCGGTACAGCGACTCATCGGCCTTATCCAGATCGATCTGCGCTGACTTATTTATTTTAAATCCAAAATCAGGACTCATGAAATTTTTTTTAGTGGTCAGTTGTGATCCGCCGCGGCGGAGTCAGTAGCCGGTTATGAGTTATGGGTTATGAGTTATGAGTGATAAGCTGAAAGCTGATTGCTGATGGCTGAAAGCTGATGGCTGAAAGCTGATCATTCTTTTATCTTTTTTCTGTTTTCCACTCGTTCAGATATCCGGCCACACGCATCGCGGTGCTGCGCGCATCCAGAATGCTGTTGGTAATGGTACGCGGTGCCGTGCAGGTGCCTGCCAGAAATACGCCGGGGGCCTTGGTCATACCGGTACCAGTGTGCTCATCGTTGCCATGCAAAAAACGATTTTCATTGAACTGAAGGTCAAACAATTTGCCCATTTTGGTAGTGCCTGGCGATGGTACAAAACCAACAAGTAAAACCAAAAGGTCAACCGACATTTTCAACGGACGTCCGGTCAAAGTGTCTTCAACCTTCACAACCACGCTTCCATCCTTTGCTTCAGCAGCTTCCGACAAACGGCCGCGGATAAACTGAACGCCGTGTTTTTCCTGTGCTTCCTTATACAATTCTTCGAAGTGCATTCCAAACATGCGCAAATCCATATAAAAACAAAATACTTCGGCGTCGGGAACAGCTTCGTGAATTTCGATGGCCTGCTTCACACCTGTTACACAGCATACTTTGCTGCAATATATGTTACCGGCTTTTTCGTCGCGCGAGCCCACGCAATGCACAATACCAACACGCTTCACAGGCTTGCCATCGGCACGGGTGATTTTTTTATGCTCACGGAAAAGCTGCTCCAGATCTTTGCTGGTGATTACATTGTCGTAAATGCCATATCCGTATTCTTCTTTCTTTGTGGCATCGAACGGTTCGAAACCGGTGGCAATCACTACTGCATCAGCATCAAGCTGTTCGCCGCTGCTGGTGCGGAGTTTCATTTGCGATCCTGTACGCTCAACCTGATCAATTTCGGTGTTCAGCTTCACGTTTACATTCGATAACTGATTGCCTTTTGTAAGAAAATCTTTCACTTCGCCACCCGGGCGCATGCTTGGAAACAGGCGATCCCACGAATTCAGCTTTCCGCCAACCTGATTTTCCTTTTCAATCAGACTGACTTCAAAACCAAAATTGGCCAGGTATGTAGCGGATTCCATGCCTGCAGGACCACCACCGATAACAATAACTTTTTTCGACATTCTGAAATTTTATTTCGATTAATACTTTGTGTCTTTCTTAGCAGCAGATTTTCAGATTCATCGGATCTTCGGGTTTGCCCAGATTGGCTCCGTTCATTCCTTTGAATTTTGCACTTTTGTCATATTGATAGCCAAGCTTATCCAGCAATGGTTCCACCGAAACCTGATGCATCTGCAAACCCAGTTCCCACGGATCATATCCGAGAATAATTCCGGCCAGCTCTTCATAGGTCAGCACCGGAATTCCCATGCCGTTTTCGCCATAGGTCCTGCCTTCGGTTTCGGCAATAAAATATTGCCAGCGATCGAGAAACATAGGACAGCCCGGACAATTGGTCAGAATAAAATCGGGCTTGTAGGGTTCCATGCTTTCAAACTTCTTGTGCGAATTGGCCACCGAATAACCGCGGTTGGCTTTTACAGCATATTGGCGGAATCCAAACCCGCAACAGTGGCGGCGTTCGGGATAATCAATCACTTCGCCTCCCCAGTCTTCAATCATACCGGCCAGCACCTGAGGATACTCTGCCCCACCCACACCTTTGTGCGGAAACATTTTCGAATAATGACAGCCGATATGTTCAACACCGCGCAACGGTTTGCCTGTATGCACATTGATAAGTGCATGTTTTTTCTTTTCAAAAATTTCGTTGCGGAATTTGAAAATAATGTCGCTGGTGTGCGCCAGATTTTCGGGCACTTCGAATGTACGGCCTGTGGCTTTATACAGATTCTCGCGAACCCGTTCCAGAATTTCGGGATGCGATTCCCATGTTTCAAGAATTTCGGTATACACTCCAAACGAAGTGATACAGCTTGCTGCGTAGTTTTTATAGCCTTTTTCGGTCATGAGTGCAAACTGGCGTGCAACCACGGTCATTGTGGTTTCGAAAGGTACCACATCGCAATGATATCCAATGCCCGTGCAGGTTGTGTGACAAGCCGAGTCATGTACATCTTTTCCCAGTTCGTCTTTCAGAATGCGCAGAAAAGCTGTTTCCGATCCGGGAAAAAAATTCTGACGTATACAGCTGCGTGCATACCAGAATTTGTCGCCTGAAATTTCTTTCTGATATTCTTTCCAGATATGTCGTTTGCCTTCAGCTTTCATTCGTTTTCGAGTTTATGACTGTTGTAATTGTAAATATGCTGGAAATATTCGCAGTCGTTGGTGTTGTCAAACTGCATTCCCATCTCTTCGGCTTTTTTGCGCGAATACTCTTCGATAGTCTCGTAGCGCTTCATTCCGCCGGTTACTTCAAATATTTTATGTAATTCATTCAGATCCTCCTGAGGAATTGTCCGCAATGCGCCTGCACCATCTTTACGGTAATTGGCGCCTACTTTATCCAGAACCTCCGAATTGTTATCGCGCACCCATTGCCAGTTCGGACCTTGTTCGGGAAATGCAGTCAGATTCAGATGATCGAACCAAACGCAATAACCGGTGTCCAGAATGCTTTGACCAATCATACGCTTGATGGCCAGCACCTGACGTCCTTTTTCCGATTCGACAAAATAACCGGTCTCTTCGGAAAGCACACGCAAAGCAATAATAACCAGTCCTGGTGCATTGCCGCGCGGACAGCGGGTTTTACAACTCATGCATTCGCCACAGGCCCAGATGGTGTCGCCTTTCAGAAGCTCTTCAATCTTTTGTTCATCGCGGCTGGCAACAGTAATGGCAATTTCGCGCGGATCGTACTTGTAAAACATGGCGGCCGGACATATGGCTGTGCAGGTGCCACAATTGATACAGGCACTCAGCCCTTCCTGCATATGAAGGTCCGACATAAGACGCTCATAAAGTGATCCGGAATTTTCTCCCATACCTTTGTATATTATTTCGGTCGACAAAGTAATAAAAAATTATTAACCTGACAAAATCAAAGGTATATGAGAATTACCAAATCTTGATATGATTTTTCGCAGCTTTTCAAACTGTATTGAAAATCCGCTATTAAAAAATGGAATATACCCTTATATAATTTCAAAGAAATATTTGACTATTTTTGCAAAATCAACATCTGAGTTATGAAAAATCTGTTTTGGCAAACAATTTTAAAGAACGGCCTGTATGCCGGCGGTATTCTTGCTGGCTATTTTTTGCTGCTGTATTTGTTGTCGAGAAATTTCATCATGATGAATTTCATCACGTTTCTGATTCAGGCAGCCGCTGTTTTGTTCTTTAGTTTCGCAAGTATTTCGCAGGTTAGGAAAATAACTGAAAACAGAACCATCAAATTCCTTCCTGCCATGATGTTGGCCTCGTCGGTCATGTTTATGGCTTTATTAATTTTTGCGTTGGTGAAATTTGCAGTCATCTTTTTTATAGACACTGAATATTTGAAAGTATGTGTTGATGAAGTATATAAACAAGCTTTGATGGCCATGGATAAATATCCCGAATATGCTGATAAAATGGGAAATCCGGAAGAAATTAAAAATCTGCTGAACATCGAGACCCACTTGCCTATTTTGGGATATTATCTGGTGAAATCTGTTGTCATTGGTGCTTTGGTAGCCTTGATCGCCCGCAAAAAAGACCGCCTTACTGACAGCTTAAACGCATAATTGAATGGATATTTCAGTTGTAATTCCTTTACTCAACGAAGAAGAAAGTCTTCCTGAACTGTCGGCCTGGCTCGAAAAAGTAATGGTAGCCAATGCTTTTTCCTACGAAATTATGTTTGTGGATGATGGCAGCACCGACCAGTCGTGGAAAGTAATACTTGAGCTGCAGTCGAAAAACAATAACATCAAAGCCATACGCTTCAGCCGCAATTATGGCAAATCGGCTGCTTTACAAACCGCTTTCGAAAAAGTTCAGGGCGATGTTGTTATTACCATGGATGCTGACCTGCAGGATAGCCCCGACGAAATTCCCGAACTATTCCAAATGGTCAAAGAAGGTGGTTTCGACATTGTGTCGGGCTGGAAAAAGAAACGCTACGACAATGCCTTTACCAAAAATCTTCCGAGTAAACTATACAACTGGACCACCCGCAAACTCAGTGGTGTAAAGCTGCACGACATGAACTGCGGACTGAAAGCATACCGCCTCGACGTAGTAAAAAATATTGAAGTATATGGCGAAATGCACCGCTATATGCCGGTGATAGCCAAGTGGGCAGGCTTTACCAACATTGGCGAAAAAGTGGTTCAACACCGCAAACGTCAGTTCGGGACAAGCAAATTCGGCATCAGCCGTTTTATCCGCGGTCCGCTCGATCTGATCACCATTATGTTTGTTGGTAAATTCAGCAAACGACCGATGCACTTCTTCGGCTCCATCGGAAGTGTTTTGTTTTTGATTGGTTTTGCGATTGCCTGCTATCTGGCTGTTGAAAAGATTTTCTTCGATCTGCGCAAAATGGCCGACCTCCCGATATTCTATCTGGCGCTGCTTTGCATGGTCATCGGTTCGCAATTGTTTATCGGTGGCTTCCTGGCCGAAATGATCGGACGTGCTACCCCCGACCGGAATAAATATATCATCAAGGATGTGCTGAATGTTCATTCAAAGAATGAAGCATGATTGAAAAAAGAATTACTGAATCCATCGAGGTCAAACAGCGTCTGCTTGCTGATAAGGAATTGATTGCTGCTATACAGCATACGGTTGATTTATTGGTTGATTGTTTTAAAAGCGGACACAAAGTATGGTTATGCGGAAACGGTGGCAGTGCTGCCGATGCCCAGCATATTGCTGCAGAACTTAGTGGCCGTTTCTATTTAAACCGTGCTCCCCTGCCCGCTGAATCGTTTACCGTAAACACTTCGTACATCACTGCTGTTGCCAATGATTTCAGCTTCGACGATATTTTCAGCCGCATGACTCAGGCTCAGTGCAACCAGGGCGATATTCTGATCGGTCTTTCAACTTCGGGCAACTCAAAAAATGTAGTTAATGCTTTTTCCGAAGCACAGAATAAAAACGTGCACACCATAGCTCTAACCGGCTCTGGTGGCGGAAAACTGAAGGAATTATCCGACATTTTGATTGCTGTCCCATGTAACGATACACCACGAATCCAGGAATGTCATATTTTGATCGGGCATATTATTTGTGAGCTGGTCGAGTCTTCCATGTTTGGAAAAATTTCTTAATCCACTTTTTTATGTCCGATACCCTGACAAACAAACAGATCCTGCATCAATGGAAAATTAATTCCACATGGTCATTGTTTCTGGATCGAGATGGTGTGATTAATGAGCGGAAAATCGGAGACTACATTACCATGGTAGATGAATTTGAATTCATTTCAGGCTCGTTACAGGCTTTTAATGTTGCTTCAAAAATATTTGGAAAAATAATTGTCGTTACCAATCAGCAGGGAATCGGCAAAGGGCTGATGACTGTTGAGCAACTCAATCAGATTCATGATTACATGACCAGCAAAGTGGTTGAATGCGGTGGTCGTATCGATGGCGTTTATTTCAGTCCACATCTGGCCGAAACCAACCATCCAACCCGCAAACCCAACCCGGGAATGGCCACGATGGCTGCCAACGACTTTCCCGACATCAGCTTCAAACGCAGCATTATGCTGGGCGATTCGGCCAGCGATATGGTCTTTGCCCGCTCGCTTGGGATGCATACTGTTTTTATCGGAAATCCTGAGGAACTGGAAATTAATAATACCCACTTTGATGTGCATTATCCTTCTTTTTCCGATTTTATAAAAGATTTAAACGCACTTCTCGTTATACAGTAATAAAACCGGGATATGAAACGAATTATTGCACTTTTTTCTGTTACACTTCTGTTTTTCCTTGCTACATCTGGCCAGGATACTATAAATCAGCTTGATAAAAGCGGGCTTAAACATGGCTACTGGAAAAAATACAATGCCGATACACTTAAATACGAAGGTCGGTTTGAACATGGCGTTCCGGTTGGACAATTTGTGTACTATTATTTCGATAAGTCGGTAAAATCGAAAACCACTTATTCCGAAAACGGCACTGTTGCGAATACCATCA
>CAYSCE010000081.1:9135-10718 GCA_964429475.1 uncultured Bacteroidaceae bacterium
GTTTTAAGCTCTCGGAAGGAAAATTCGTGAAGCAAAAACGCGAAGGGCTCTGGAAAAACTACGATGGATATGACCATGTAATTGCAGAGGTTGAATATAAAAACGGAATGAAAAACGGACGCAGTGTACGCTATTATCAGGAAGGCGATGTGCTGGAAGTCACCTATTTCAAGGATAATAAAATGGATGGCCCGTATGTACAGTATTATCCCGACAGTATTCCAAAAATGAGAGGTACGCACATAAACGGACAGCGAAACGGTATTTTCACCTTTTATCATACAAACGGAAATGTATACCAAACGGGAAATTACGTGGCCGGTTTACGCGAAAACTTCTGGACCACCAACGATGAAGACGGAAAGATCATTGTGAAACAGGAATACAAAGCCGGAAATGTCATTTCGCGCGAAGTATTTCAAAAAGATAAAGATCCGCTGGAACTGCAGAAAAAAGAGGATGAGGAAAATCATAAAAAAGAAGGCACATCGACACAGGATAATGGCGTAAGCGATCCTCGCTTTGGTGGGTTTTAATGTAATACTGAGCATATGAAGATCTTTGCCTGTATTGGAATTTTGTTGTTGTCGGCCGGAATTATTTTTACCAGCTGCACCAAGGATAGTGACCTTCCGCCCGAAGATATGGGATATGCCTATTTCCCTTATACTCCGGGCGATTACAGGCTTTATCAGGTTGATTCAACCTATTACGACGATTTCTTCGACACCGTAAAAACGTATTCTTTTCAGCTGAAAGAGGTATACGAATCGTATTTTTATGATTCCGAAAACCGCCAATGTATCCGCATCGAACGCTGGGTGAAAATGACCGATACTACCGACTGGTATCTGCGCGATGTTTGGTATTCCTGCCTCACAAAATCTGTTGCCGAAAAGCTTGAGGAAAATGTCCGGTTTACACGACTCGCCTTCCCTGTGCGGCGCAGCACCGAATGGAATGGCAATGCTTTTAATAATCTGGATGAACAAATCTGCGAATATGACAATATTGATGACCCCATGAGTTTTGGCCTTCTGAGTTTTGACTCAACAGCCACGGTCATTCAGCAGGTGTCATCGAATCTGATTGAAGACATTAATCAATATGAAATTTATGCCCGTCACGTCGGGCTGGTGTATAAAAAATTCCGCGATGTTGAAAAGGATTTTGTTTCCGGCTCAATTGTTTCGGGAGTTGATTACACCGTGCAATTGACTGAATATGGACATCAATAATAACGCTCACAATGAAGTACATTTTTTTCTTTTTACCCTTGATACTTGCCTCTCTGTTTGTGCAGTCACAAACTTCGGGGGCCATGTACCGTGTTGAATTTTCCGACAAAAACAATTCGCCCTATACCATTTCCAATCCGCAGGAATTTTTGACACAGCGCGCCATTGATCGTCGCAACCGCATGGGAATTGCCATCGACCAGACCGATATTCCGGTGGTACAGGATTATCTGAATGGTATAGCAGCCAAAGGTGCAGTAATTCATAATTGTTCAAAGTGGTTTAATTCCGCAACCGTTTTTGTTTCCGATACAACTATAATCCCGTCAATTCAGGCATTGTCCT
>CAYSCE010000082.1:0-10648 GCA_964429475.1 uncultured Bacteroidaceae bacterium
GCCACCATTGGCGATGCAATGGATTGGTTTAAAACCATGACCACCAACGAATATATCCGCGGGGTAAAAACAATGAATTGGAAATCGTTTAACCGTAGGTTGTGGCAACGAAATTATTGGGAACGCATTATCCGAAATGAAAAATCGTATCAACGGATTGCGGATTACATTGTAAATAATCCGGGCAAATGGCATTCGGACAATTTTTTCAAATCCTGAAATCAATGGCCAGTGGCATCAGGCGTAAGGCATCAGGCGACAGGTAACAGTCGACAGGCGTAAGGCGACAGACAGCAGGCAGCATGCGTTAGGCGTTGTGCGTTGCGCATTAGGCGTTGTGCGTTGCGCCAAATACAGAGTGAGAATCAGTCCGCCGCGGCGGAGAGAGCGAAGCTACTGCATGCCCTATGCCGCATGCCTCATGCGCTACACGTCTTTATACACTTCCGCGAGATTGTTTTCGACCACATGCATTACGGCCATCAGAGCGCCTTCGGCCGAGTAGCCGAATTTTTGCTGCATGCTTTTCAGCATGAATTTAATGTCGTTTTTCAGGCGGGTGTCGTAGGCATTGAAATTCTCGGTCTTATATTCGGTAAGTGCACGGCGGAAATTGCTGTTGGCCATATACGGCTCCAGACTGTGCTTTTTCAGTGAGTCGCCATATTTGCGGAACAATTGAATGAACTGTTCCGTTTCGGTAATTTCTTTTTTGCGGACTCTGATTTCCTGCGACAGCGTACGCGAAATGTATTCCTTATGAATAGCACGACGTTTCAACATGATTTCGCTTGCACTCAGTCCTGCATCGAACAGGTATTGTTCGACGTTATAGAGCCAGTCTTCGGTGATCTGAAATTCATCGCCGGTGTATTGTGACCGCACGGTTTCGCCGATTTCGAAATTCAGCGCATACAAATAATTGCTGATGGCATCGCGTATCTGTTCTTCGTTTACGTTGAAGATGGCTTCTTTCACTTCTTCGAGAATGGCAATTTCATATAAGCGGAAAAGCTCATCAACAAAGCCTTCGGGAATCATAGCCGCCTGCTTTCCGGGAAGATTCCGGAAATATTCGGCCACATTGGTCATGGTAATCGGCTGATCTTTTTCGATGTGCTTGGCAATAAATTCATTGAACAACGACAACGACTGACGGCCTGAAACGCCGCTCTGACCCTCGGTTTCGCTAAGGTCGAGCAATTCCTTGCGCACCGGTTTGGTAAAGCGTTTTACATCATCGGCGTGCAACCAGTCGGGCACATGACCCCGATACAATTCCATGCGAAGCAACAGCAATTTTTTATCGACTTGTCGTGCATATATATCCGGCTCTGTGAGCCAGTTTTGCAACACCGTGCTGTTCAGATTTAAGCGTGTGCTGATGATGATTTTCGAAAAATTACTGAACACATGCGGTAAAAATAATTTGTCAATTTTCTTTCCGAATTTGTTTCTGTAAATCTTCAGTTCTGTTTCGTAGTCAAGTACATAGGGAATGGTCACTGAAATAATACGATCCTGAAACGAGCGGATATTTTCAAAATGTTTGCGGTCTTCGGAATTGAGCAGGCCCATGAAAAGACTGGTCACTTTTTCCTCGATGTGTTCTACTTTATGCACTCCGTCGCTGATGACGCCATGCAGATTCACGAGGCGCTTGATATTGTTTTCCTTAATGTCCATGAGTGCATACACGCCGTTGTTGGTGTAGGCCAGATCGGAGTGGACAAAACGGATATCGTCGCTGCGGAAAAAATTATTGAGATAACGTTGCAGACTTTCATTCACAATAAGTCCGCGCATGCCTTCATCGCCCGGATTCCAAACGCTGATGCCCTTTCCGAACTGCCTGTTGAATTCAACGCGACGCACATAAATCATATTGAACACCTCCGCAGGATCGTCGAGATGATCGAGCAACTGATTGTACACCGAGCTGCAAATGGGACAGGGAGTGCCTTTCAGCATCCATTCATATTCCTTGTCGGTGGTAAATTTTTTATAGACTGCTTTATCGAGAATCAATTCTTTCAGCAGATCGCGCCGCAACTCGCGTGGAATCATGAGTATCGGATGGTCGTTGTTGGGACACGAAAACATGAGCTGATTATTTTTATCGCCTTCGTCATCCACAATCACATCTTCGTCTGCAACAAGTGTGTCGCGTAATTTTTTGCCAAACCGCGACAGGTCAATCTTCCAGTAAACGCTATAGAGCGAGCCTTCGGGATGGCGTGTATAATCTTCGAGTTTCACCAGCAGATTATTCAGAAACGTAGATTTACCGCTGCCCGGAGGGCCTTCGAAAAAATAAATATGATTGTTCTGAATGCCGCGGCGAAAGTCTTTTGCGAGATTCATAAAACGATTTGCAAAAACGCGGTCGGCAAAGAAAGGCTCATCAACACCGGTTTCCAGCAGGTCTTCGGTGTTGAAACCAATGAACCCAACCGAGTCATCGGTCACCGGAAAATCGTCTTCAGCATCGGGAATATAAAAATGCACCATGTCGTAAAACAGCTGAAAGATATTGCGGAAAACCAGATCAGGCTTGAGGTTCGCAATAAACAAAAAATCGTTGTACGACATAGGCACGCGCCGGTCGCGCTCGCGCAGACCCTGCGAAAGCTTCAGAATGGATTCGAGCTTTTTGCCATGCTCAACAATGTCGATGGCACTTAATTTTTTCGATGTGGTCTTCTTCTTTGCCATGCCCGCCCTACAATTTTGTTTTGTTTATTTTTTTATCGGAATAGGTGTACAACACGCGTTGCAACTCAAACATTTCATCTTCGGTTTCAGCTTCGCGATTCACATGAATTTCGGTGGTCTCGAGCTGAACCTCGCTTCCCCACAGGAAATACAGACCCGCCATGACTTCAGGAATAAAATCCTGCACCAGCTGTTTTCCTTCGAACCGATGCACCAGATACAAACATTCATCGGTGGTTTTATTCAGATCAGGCATCACTACCGGCGGATGATAGAGACTGTCGATGAGCATCTGTTTGTAATCGGCTGCCTTACGGCTTTTCACGTAATACTCAATGGTGCCTTCTTCCGGATTCGGACGTTTGCCGACCACAAATAAATCGTGCTGATCGACAAACTCCTGCGTGCAGAAAGTATTGATGAGCATAAAATCGCTGAAGTTTTCGCGCAGATTAAAAATCACTTCTTTGCCTTTACCCGTGGCAGCGTTAAAATTGCGCTGATCGTCGGCCAGAACCAGCTTCTGATACTCGCTGGACATCTTACCTTTTTCAGCCAGATCTTCCACATATTGAATCAGTCGCAAACCAATGGCATACGGATTCAGTCCCACGCGGCTGAGCGATGTAACGCCGGCATTCAGCACGCCGTATCCGACTTCGTGGCCTACAATGCGATCGTCAGACCGGAACAGGTTATCGTGCCAATAGCTGGCCCAGCCTTCGTTGAGAATTTTGGTGCGGATCTGCGGCGCAAAATACTGTGCGGTATTGCGCACAATCGTCAGTATGGCTTTCATCCAGTTGTTGCCGTCGCGCTTCAGAAACGGGCTGTTGTCGCGGATAAATTCAAGCAGATCGGCCGGTTGTTCCTGCGGAACATAAGCTTTGAACGCGCTTTCAAATTCCGGATGCTTCGAAATAATTTCGGCAAAAAATGCTTTCACACCCAATGCGCCCTGCTTTGTCACCAGCATGTTGTAGCGCTCCTGTTCTTTAAATACAGCCAGCTCCTGACTCTGCAATACTTCGGGCAGAAAATGATTGAAATAATAAGACACCATCGGATCGGGATCCATAGACGACGGATAGTCGCATTTAGCCAGTGTTTTGAAGTATCCGGTGATATTGTCAATGCTGCGTGCAAATTCAATGACATAATCGGTCCAGCGTCCGTAGCGGCTGCGGTAAGATTCAATCAGACGTTTGTCGCTGAGTGCAACGCCGACAAAATCATCGTTCCAGGTATGTTCAAACAAACGGTTGTTCTGAAAAAAATCGATGTGTGCCAGTACATGATAAAAAATCATGATGTTCATCCAGTCCGGATTGTTATCGTTGTAGAATGATATCGCCGGACGGCTGTTGATCACGGTTTCATAAGGATTGGACGGATACAGTTTGTACTTTCCGTATTCCTTCAGCACCTCGATATCATGCACCCAGAAATCGTACAAAGTAGGAATCATCACCTTGGGCGATAACTCAAGCAGATCCTTGTTGCTAACGATGTATTCAAGCGTTTCGTGTCCGAAATCAAGTCCCTGAGCCTTAGCCCTGAGCTTGCAGTCTTCCATGATCTGCTTGGTATGTTGATCGATCAGATACATAAAATTCTTTTTTATTCGCTCACCAGTTTTTTGATGGATTCGATAATCCGCGCTTCATCGACGGTATCGGCATTGAAACCATCCATGCGGAATTCCTTCCGACGCTTTTCGACCAGGCCCGATTGTGTAATATTTTTTTCGACGGTTGTTTCGTTTTCGCCGGTCCACGAATTTTTCGAAATCGTGAAACCGACTCTGCTAACCACGGGCAGCAGTTTCATCAGTTCGGCGTACAGTTCTTTTCCGTCGCTGTCCCAGTCATCTCCATCGGTTCCATAAAAGACATAAATGTTGTATTCGCGGGCCAGATGTTCGGTTTCGATAATTTTATTCACCAGTGCAAACGCAGGCGCCACGCGGGTTCCACCAGCCACCTGCAATTGATAATACTGCTGAAAGTCGCTCACTTCCTTCGCATCGGTGTCGTGAACAATAAAGCGGCTGATGACATTGTTGCTGTACTGATACATGAGCCAGCTGTAAATAAACAGATGCTGTGTGGCAATGGCTTCGGTAGGCTTGCCCTGCATCGAGCCGCTGTAGTCGCGCACAAAAAACACCACCGCCTGATTTTCGAAATCCTTTTCGGCCGACATGATGCGGTACACCAGATCATCGGGGCCAATAATCAGTTTGCTGGTATCGATGGGCTCGCCCGGTGTGATGTTTCCCAGCTGAATATTGGTTTCGACAATGCGCCGCATGGTGGCTTTTTTCTCCAGCAGCTGACCAAATCCGCGGTTGCGGTCGGTCAGGTCGTAGGTGATTTTCGACAGACTGCGTTTGGTGCCTTTGGGTTTGACATTGGGCAACTGAAATTTTTCGGTCAGAATTTTCCCCAGGTCATACACATCGTTGCCAGTCTCGTGGCTTTCGCCTCCGCCCTGCCCTGCGCCCTGTCCTTCGCCTTCGCCCTGCTGCGGCTGCGCCTTCTGTTTTCCGATGACTTCGCCTTCTTCGCCTTCGCCCGAGCCGCCGGTCGAGTCTTCATCGGTGATACTGTCGTCGTGATAAAATTTCGGCTCGGTGGTCGAAGGCACAATCACTACTTTGCTTTTTTTGCCCTTACCGGGTTTCACAATTTTTCCAAGCCTGATGCGGCGTGTAAAACCATCAGCTTCGCGCTTGCGGTCCTGCTCAAGCAAATCTTCGAGTGTCCGCAGCATAAGCCGCGCATCGGGGTTAGGCGCATAATATCCCGGAAGCACTTTCCAGTCGTTGAGAAAATACAACGAGTGACTTTGCGCATCCGGATCCACCAACGCCGGCTTCCTGCGCAGCCATTCATTGATCTCCTCCTCGCGGCGGATGTATTCGTCCACAATATTAGTTGCAATATTTGCCATACGACAGTACAATATTTTACTTAATGATCATAAGTTTCCCACTTGAAAAATCATTGCTTCCAACAATTGTCTGATAGTAATATACTCCTTCTGACAACATTTTTTCGTCAATGCTGATTGTGTTCAATCCTGTTTTCAGATTGACTGTAAGCACCGGACTACCTGTTGCAGTATAAACAGTAAATGTGCCCGTCTGACTATTTGACAAATTGTATTCGACAAACACATTGCCATCGGAAGGATTCGGGAATACACGCAGATAGTCGGTTTCCGATACAACATTTTCATCTGAACCAGAGCTTATCATCGATCTTAAATCGGCTGTTAGCGGGCATGTTGCAAATTTTACAGTCACAAACATGCTCTCTTTTGAATTATGACCCTGGCTGTCGACGGACTCAAATCTGCTTGATCCAGTCAGATAAACATTGTTGAAATTACTTACCTGAATATCGGCGAAATCATCAGTAGAATTGGAATTCAACGAATATTGTTGTTCCCAGACGAGATTGGAATTTGGATCAATCATACCAACAAAATAATCGTTGCGGGCGCGATAATTATGCATTGTACTTCCAAAGAACAAGCTGTTATCAGGTCCAATACAGAGTTTGAGATTTGTTCCAAGTTCAGTGCCAGCAGGGAATTTCACAGTTGATGTCCAAAAATCACTTCCATTATTACTGCTTTTTGTAAATGAATATGTTCCACTAATAATAGAACCTCTGTACACATTTCCAGCTGAATCGGTTGCGACTGAAAGAACTTTTTCGTTCGGAATCAGTTTTTCCCAAACAACATTGCCTGCAAAATCGATTTTTGAACAAAGTGATTGTGTAGACGAATATCCGCTCAGAATGGTGTTGTTGTTTATATCGCGACTGAATCCGGAGTTAGTAATGGCGCTTGCAAACCGAGATGTTTCGCGTGCAAAACTCAGTTGACCATCCGGTTTGTAAACCAACAGGTTCATTCCCTGATTAACCTGGCTATCCGATGTTCTTGCCGATATATAAATATAACCATTATTATCGACATCGAGATTGGTTGCTACACAGCTATTGTAATAGTTTGACCAGGATTCATTTCCGTTGTTTTTAATTTTTATCAGTCGAACTCTGTTCTGGGCATTGGCAACAACAACAATTTCGCCATCCGGAGTTGCTTTAATTTTTATTGCTTCGTCAAAACCAGTGCACGGAAAAACTGATTCCCACAAGCGGATACCACGGTTGTCATATTTTACAACAATAATATCGCGAATGGAAGAAGCTCTTGTTGAATTTACAACAACATAAATATTACCAGAAGCATCGGTTGTTACATCAGCAGGCACGTTGTAATTTGAATAGCTGTATGCTCCGCTCCAGAGTTTTGTTCCATCGGGCGCATATCGGACAAGATGTGCTTCAGTGACTCCGGAATTGGTCATACAATATCCGGTCACATACAAATTCTCGCTTAAATCAAGTGCTGTTGCAGTATTGTAAACGCTGTCAGGATGGGTGTATGCATCAGCCCATTGTTTATTTACCGGAGCTAAAGTAAGCTCGTTTGATGCATTTGACAACCATTCGGGAATTGTTTTAAATTCTGTTTTTGCCAATGCAAAACCACCGATTGTTTTTATTGCAAAGGAATCTGTTTTATTCAGCATATACATTTCTAATGCATCGAAGCGAAAACTACCATTAGCATCACTTACTACAGGTGTTACGGTTTTAATGATTTCCCCTGACGTATTAATAAGAACAAGAGAGTCACCTTCTATCCGGTTGTTACCACAAAGATAATTATCAACAATGGTTCCGTTCAGATAGCTGGCATCGGGGAAATTAAGCGGTTGAATGAGTTCCTGATGATTAACTGATTCAAGAAAATCAAGTATTACGTGCGCGTTACTTGAAACAACTGTGTTGGTTTGAGCAATCTGTTCCAACAGTACTTTTTCAATGGAGTCAACATCCAGTATTGTTCTGTTATCTAAAGCCAGATCAATCACCAGTGAATAGAAATCAACAAAGGCAATATCTTCCTGAGATACTTGTGGAATTTGTGAAAGGTATTCCTGCGAAACTGTAATATTATTGTCGGCTACAGCTGCCTGAACGACCATCTTCTTTGACTCAACATCTGATAATGTTGAATAGAAATTTATCAAAGATGATAATCCTGCTCCCGTTGTATCATTCAGATAAATATTCAGCAGTTCCTTTTCATACAGATCAATACTGTCTAAAGCAGATTCAATTTGGGCATCAACAATGGCACGAGCTGAAACACCTGATTGTGCATTATTGATCTGCAACATTATCCCTCGGGGCAGATTGAGATCAGTAACTTTTGTCATAACTTTTTCCGTCAACGGCGAGTTCGGAATAAGTACTTCTTTCAGATTGCCCGGCGACAATGCGTCAGCTCTTTCAAGGGTTGCCATAAGCACTGTGTCAGAAAGATACGGAGATTCAGAAACAAGCATGTCTTTTAACTGGCCGCCACTGATTCCTGAATTGACATTGTCAAGCAAAGCCTGCGTATTTCCTCCATCAATCAATGACAACGAATTCAACAGGGCACTTTTTCCTTGAACTATTGATACCTGAAGATCTGCAATTGTCAGATTACCAGTTGCCGGACAGGCTGTTGAATTACTAAAAACTGTTGAGCAACCATGATATGAAACAACTGAGTATGGATCAGGATCAGGTACTGGTGTTGTGATAGAAGAGATATGGGAACTGTAGTGAAAGGGCATCACGGGCTGGGAATTTGCCGTTCGTGCTAAAATATTTACATGAGAACTGACAGGATATATAAATTGATTTCCTGCTGGAGTTTCCGGATTGTTGCTGCAATATCCCTGACTCTTTTTAATTGTTCCTGAAGCAACCGCAATATCAATATTATTTACCTCAAAAGTATTGCATTTGAATTGCAATCCTGTGTATGCAGGTATTGCAACAGATGCTGTAACAAGAGTCCTGTCAATAATACCAGTTGATCCATTTTTTAATTGTGCCTGTATGCCTGTTGAAAGATTATGAAAATAATTTTTGTCAATTATATTATTACTGGTGCCGGAATTTGTAACAAAACAACCTGTAGAATATGGAAATTCCGAATAGTACTCATTGTTTTGAACTTTATAGCCAGTGCATTCTTCAAGATACAAGCCGTATGCTTGATTATTATAAGCCTGGTAAGCAAAATTAATATTGTGCTTATTGTTTGTAACAACAGAATTGTCAGCGTTTCGAAGATAAATATCCCGCCAATTATGAGTAAATATGCAATTGTCAACAACAATATTATTTTCTAATTGAGTAGCATTACTTGATTTGATTCCGTATTTAAGGTTTGTGAATGTTGATAATATAAAATCAAAACATGGATTAGGATAAACTTGTAGCGAGTTGCAAAATCCCTTAACCTGAATTTTCGAATCAAAGCAAATAATACCATTTGGTCTGGCTATATCAGCATTTGTTTTTGAGTTAATAAAACGACATCCAAAGAACCGGATATTATTGACGCGAGTCAATAAAACAAATTCACTCGGGCAGAGAGATGGATGAAGATTGTTGTCAATCTCAAAAGTACAATTTTTGAAATATGACATATTGCCTACCGTTTGGTTTGTTGATGGGTCGAAATTTCTGTATGAAGTTATTTCAACAGATCTCTGGCAATTAATAAAATTGCTGTTGCTAGCAAGAATAATTCCACCAGAGCTATGAGCAACAATATTTCCATTATCATCTGTAGCTCTTGTTACAATACCGCAAACTGCATTTTCAATGGTTGAATTATTTAAAATAATTTTTGCCTGAGCACCCGATGCAAGTTGGCTCATATTCTGATTTCCCTGCACCTCAACGCCTGGCCATGTTTGATTAAGATCGCATTTATCAATAGCTCCCAGTGTACTGTTTTCAAGAATAAGAGTGGCCCCGGGTTCCAAAACCAATTTTGCATTTCGATTAAACCTGAGTTCAAAGTTTTTCAAAGTAAGTTTTTTCCCTGATGGAACACGAACATTATTTTCGATCATAACTTTTCCATCGTAAGAAGTAAATGGATTGTTATCAAATCCGGGTTCCCATGTCCAATCGGTATTCTGATCGAATTTGGCTGCACTTGGCCAATCATGAAAATATAGATGTGTTGAACAACATGAATTTGTAAGCGAATTATAATAATCATTATACATTTCCCCATCATTTTGATCGGGGAACACAAATGTTTTGGAATTGTGAGGGAAACAATTGCAATATTCACTTAAAAATGAAAAATAAATATTGCTAATTTGAGGAAATGCGTTTGGTACAAACACTACTGCATTCGGGGTGTCTGCGTTTTTTAAAACAGACACAAAAGTTGAACTGTCTAAATCATTATACCCAATATAATACAAATTATTATCATGCCCAAGTTCAATTTCGGAATATTGGTAGTATTCAGGATTGGTGTTGGTTAAATCACAAGAATAACGGTTAAGCAACAAATCGTAATAATACATAGCCTGTTGTCCGTAATAGGTGATATATATGAATTCACCGTTTGGTGAAAACTCAATCCCTTTTATCTCTTCTTTATGGATAGTATCATCTATACTAAAAACTTTTGGTACTTGTTCCCCAATCAGGTATTCCAGATTTAATAAATCATAATCTATTTTATATAAATATAATCTGCCCCAACTATGATTTTCATTATGGTTCCCTCTTGTTGAAGTAGCAATATAATAATTTTTCTCTCCAGCCTCGGTTTTTTCATAAACTTCCAATTCAGTATTATTGGACCAGGTTACATGGTCTTCACTAGCAAAGAACTCCCCATCAATTTTCTTTTCAAAAGTAATATTTCCTACCGAGGAAATTTGAAACAAATAAATGTTGTTAAAATAGTTTACAAACAAAATACGACTATTATTTTGTCGTGGTTTGGAAACTGCTTTAGCTCTAACTGAATAATCCCT
>CAYSCE010000083.1:0-10632 GCA_964429475.1 uncultured Bacteroidaceae bacterium
TCGCTTCCAGGAGTGGCTGGTTGGATGACGATTACATTATCTACTCCATTTACTTGGACTGGGAGTAATCTTGTAATTGCCATTGACGAAAATGTTTCAGGTTCTGCAGTATCCGGGGCATCTTGGAGATATACCTCAACCAGTTCAGATTACCGCGAGTTATATTATTCCAGTTATTCAACAAATCCAGATCCTGCTTCACCTCTTAGTGGGACCCTCAACTACAATCGACCAAACGTACAACTCGTTTTTACGCCTGGGTCTTCTTGCACCCCACCCACAGCACTCACTTCATCATCGATAACCTCCACCACCGCAACCATTTCGTGGACAGCGGCCACGCCGGCTCCCGGCAGTGGTTACGAATACTATTACTCGACCAGTTCAACAGCACCAACGGCAGGAACAACAGCAAGTGGCTCAACGGCAGCCGGCGTTGTAACAGCAAACCTAAGTGGATTGTCGGCCAATACCACTTATTATTTTTGGGTAAGGTCAAACTGCGACGGAACCAATAAATCTGGCTGGGCAGGTAGTGCTAGTTTTACAACTTTATGTGCAGCCACCATAACCGGCACAACACCTGATTCGCGGTGTGGAACCGGAACAGTGTCGTTGGGTGCTACAGGTTCCGCAGGAACAACTATTAACTGGTATTCTGCTGCTTCCGGAGGTTCCAGTCTCGGCACAGGAACTTCTTACACAACTCCAAGTATTTCAACTACTACAACTTATTATGTTGATGCTACTTCAGGCGGCTGTACAAGTACACCTCGAACTGCTGTTGTTGCGACTGTGAGTTCTGCCATTCCCTCAATAACTGCAAACCCATCCAATGCAACTGTTACAGCAGGTTCAAACACTTCTTTTTCAGTGACAGCTTCAAACTCTCCTGCCAGCTACACATGGCAAGTAAGTACTGATGGTGGAACAACCTGGAGCACTGTTAGTAACGGTGGCGTTTATTCAAATGCAACAACCGCAACCTTAAATATTACCGGTGCAACTGCTGGAATGAATGGCTATAAATACAAAGCAAGCGCAACAAATGGTTGCGGAACGTCAGCCTATTCGAGTGTTGCAACGCTCACAGTCAACACCGTCACCTATTCAACTATCACATTAGTTGGCTCCTCAACTGCATTAGTTGAAAGAACCAATATTCTTACAATTAATAAGCCGTCTGGTGTAATTGCAGGTGATTTATTGATTGCAAGTATTTCCGTTCTTAATAGTATTGGGTGTGATGTTGAAGACGCAACATGCAGTGGATGGACAAAAATTCCAGGTACTTCGGATATTGGCGGTGGTACTGCAAAACATGCTACTATGTTATATAAAATAGCTACTGGTTCCGAACCAGCAAGTTATACATTTACTTCACCTTATGCCGGCTGCACGTATGCAATGGGAACTGATTATTTTTGTAATATTGGTGGAATTGCTTCTTTCAGAGGTGTTGACCAAAGCAGCCCTTTTGATGCAATCGGTACAATGCAAACGCAATATAGCTACGCCACTCAAGCATCCAGTACCATTCTAGGGCCATCAATTACAACCAATACAAATAATTGTGCAGTGGTGTTATTTGTCATGGAAGCCTGTTATGAGAATGGTTACTATACATCTTTCCAAGATGCATCATGGCAAACTGCAACTTCTCCAGGCGCTTTGAATGAAATATATGACGATGAAGATTACTACTGTGCTGTTGGCGCAGCATGGGCTCCAATGGCAATACACGGTGTAACAGGTGATGGTACAGCGTCTATGCAATTTGGCGGAGGTACTAAGGCTACATGGGCTTCTATTTTGATAGCTTTGAAACCAAAAACCACGTTACCTGTTTCGCTTTTGAATTTCACCGGCGAATGTAAAGAGGGAAGTAAAACACTTTCGTGGGCTACTGCCTCCGAAATCAACAACAACTACTTTATTGTAGAGCGCAGCAGCGATAAAAACAATTGGACCGTTGTGGGTAAAGTGGCTGGAGCCGGCAACAGCAATACAATTCAGCATTATTCTCTCACCGACTTAGCATCCGAAGGTGAAACCGTTTATTACCGCCTGACACAGGCTGATTTTGACGGCGCCTCGGAAACATTTGATGCTATTGCGGTTAGTTGCGAAAACAATAATCCTGTAATTAATTGCTATCCGAATCCGTTCAACGATCAGCTGGTCATCAGTCTGCAGAACATGGAAGCCAGCGAAGGCGAAATTAATCTGATTGATGTGACCGGTCGTACAGTTATGCACAAAGTACTGACCGCATCGGAACTGATGCAGAACAGCATTGAACTCAGTATTCCCGATATAGCACAAGGTGTTTATTCACTTGAATTCAGAACCGGCGACATGGTGAAAGTTATGCGGGTGGTGAAGAATAAATAATGCATGCGGCATGAGGCATGCGGCGGGCGGTCCATTGCGCAACGCTCAACGCGCAGGGCACAACGCACAGGGCTCAACGCCTGTCGCCTGATGACTGTCGCCTCATAGACACACAACTCATTAAATTCGATATTAAAAAGAAGCCTTCCGGATTCCGGGGGCTTTTTTTTGTGCAACGCAAAATGCACATACTGACGCTACGGTCAGTACTTTCAGACGCACAGAGCATAACGCTTCGCAAGTAGAAAGTCCTCAAGTTGTCAAGTCGAAAGGCGACGCGAATAAACAGTGCAAATCCCGACGCTGTCGGTCGGGACTTTCAGTACTGACGCTTGCGGTCAGCACTTTCAGACGCGCAACTCACCGGCGGTTGGGTGTAGTCTTTTAAATCGGAGTTGTGGGGTTGAGTCTCCAGACTCAACCCGCAGGAATTACATTTTCAGACTACACCCAACCGCCACGAGGCAGGTGGGTTGCGGCGGGCGGCATGCGGCGCTTCGATCTCGCTTTGTCCGCCGCGGCGGACTCACTCTGTATTTGCATGCGGCATACGGAGCACTGCGGCAGGACCAAATGTAAAACACCAAAATGAAACTTTAATTGTTCATGAATTCAGGTGGATATGGCATCGGTCAATGATACTTCAGCCAACACTTTGGCCGGTAATGAGTCTCACGATGGCGGTAATGATTTTATAAACATGAAAAATATCACACCGATTAATCGAAATAAATTTGCTTTTACTTTAATAAATATATATTTTTACTACGCTTTTTTCCAGATTATATTTCACCGTCGCATGGATACGGAAAAAACTGATTTTGATTTCAGATTATGGAAAGGGGGCTATTCAGAGGATTATAATTACCAAAATTGCCTGCTATGACATACATATTTTCGCTGTCAATCCTGTTCCAGTTAATGGCTGCATTTTTCTGTATCAAGCTGATCCGGTATACCGGCAAGCGGATTGCCTGGATTTTAATAGCTACAGCAATTGTAATGATGGTATTCAGGAGGGTAATTGCGTTTTCTGATTACCTGAATGGAATTGAAACCAACGAAACCGACATTATAATAGGCCTGATTCTGTCCTTGCTTTTCATGACCGGTATGTATCTGGCTGTTCCAATTTTTATCGCGGCTCGAAATTCAGAAATTCTTCGCAGGCAGATGTCCGAAATAATTGAATTTCTTCCGGACGCCACGTTTGTTATCGATAAAGACAAAAAAATCATTGCATGGAACAAGGCGCTGGAGGAGATGACCGGGGTGCCGAAAGAAAAAATGCTTGGGAAGGGCAATTATGAATATGCAATTCCATTTTGGAGTGAACGCCAATCAATATTTATTGACTTTTTGAACAGTCCGGATGAAGATATTCCTGAACGTTATTCAAATATAGTAAGGCATAATGGTAAATTGCATGCCGAAGTTTTTGCGCCTTCCATGTATAAAGGAAAAGGAGCCGATGTTTGGCTTGCTGCTTCGGCTATTTATGATGGACAGGGAAATATAATCGGTGCCATTGAATGTGTGAGGGATATTACAAGAATCAAAGAGGCAGAAAAAGCGCTTGTTGATGCAGAGTTAAAATTCCGAAAGCTGACCGAATCGTCTTTGGTTGGGGTATATATTGTTTCGGACAGTGTTTTTGAATATGTAAATCCGATCATTTGTCAGATTTTCGGATACAGTGAATCGGAAATGATTGGGATGAATGTGAATAATCTGGCTCATCCCGATAGCAGGCCATTGATAGAAGAAAACATCAGGAAAAGATTGTCTCGCGAAGTTGATGTAGTCAGATACGAGGCAAAATGTATCAAGAAGGATGGAAGTGTAATAATTTGCGAAGTATTGGGGAATTTCTCCACAATCAACAACAAGTCTGTTCTGATTGGGAATGTAGTAGACATTACTGAGCGCCGAAATGCGGAAAGTGCGTTGAAAGAAAGTGCCGAACGATTGAAGCTGGCGACCAGTGCAGCCCGGATTGGAGTATGGGATTGGGATATTGTAAACAGTAAGCTTGTCTGGGACGATTCCATGATTAGTATGCATTCGGCCGGCACTGCCAGTTTCAGTGGAAACTTTAATTCAGCCATGAATATTCATTCTGATGATATGGACCGGGTTAACGTTGAAATAGCCTTGGCTTTGAAAAGCGAGCCCGAGTTTTCATCCGAATTCAGAGTGATACTACGCGATAAAACCGAGAGACATATAAAGACCAAATCAAATATTTACCGCGATGAAGACGGAAATCCGGTTCGTATGGTAGGGGTGAATATTGATATTACGGAGCAAAAAAGGGTGGAGCAGGCCATGGAAAAAAGACTCATTGCTCTTACTAGTCCTTTCGGCGATCTCTCTAATATTCAATTTGACGATCTTTTTAATGTAGAAGAAATTCAGTCCATTCAGGATGCTTTTTCGGAGGCAACCGGCGTGGCTTCACTCATTACCGATGTAAATGGCAATCCGATTACCCGACCAAGCAATTTCTGTCATTTATGCCAGAATATCATCCGGAAAACTGAAAAAGGTTTAGCGAATTGCATTCATTCTGACATCGTTTTGGGAAAGGGATACATAAATGGACCCAATGTTCAGCCCTGCAAGAGTGGAGGACTCTGGGACGGTGGCGCCAGTATTCTGGTGGGCGACAAACACATTGCCAATTGGCTGATAGGTCAGGTTGTTGATGATTCGGCTGACATTGATAAAATGCTTGAATATGCAAAAGAGATTGGCGCTGATGAAGATGAATTCAGGAAAGCATTGAAGAAGGTTACCCGGATGCCTGTGGCCAGGTTTAAACTTATTTCCGATGCCTTATACAAAATCGCTGAACAAATGTCGAAGCTGGCAACGCAGAACGTTCAGCAAGCCAGATATATTACCGAAATCAGAGTGGCCGGTGAGCGTCTTAAACTAGCCACCAATGCTGCACGACTAGGAGTATGGGATTGGGACATTCTGAACAACAAACTCATATGGGATGAATCGATGTATAACCTGTACGGTATTAAGAAAAATGAATTTCAGGCGACCATCGATGCCTGGCAAAAATGTGTACACCCCGATGATTTTGATTTCGTAATGGCTGAAATTCAGGCTGCGCATCAGGGAATCAGGGATTATACGCCTGAATTCAGAATTGTAAGGCCTGATGGCACTGTTGTCTTTATGAAAGCTGAGTCAAAAACCTATTTTGATGAAAGTGGCCGGGCGGTTCGGATGATCGGAACAAACATGGACATCACCGAGCGCAAGCGTGAAGAGGAAATGCGAAAGGCCAAAGAAGCAGCCGATGCTGCCAACAAAGCAAAATCGGACTTTCTGGCCAATGTGAGTCATGAACTAAGAAATCCGTTGAATTCCATTATTGGTTTGGCCAATTCGCTATCAAGAACCGAAACGAATGAGAATACCCGTAAAATGGTTGAAGGGATCAAAGTGTCATCGGGTAACCTGCTGAATATTATTAATGACGTTCTCGATTTTTCGAAAATTGAGGCGGGTATGATTGAACTTAATGCGGCTCAGTTTGAAATTGCAGAGATATGCAACGATGTGTTTACAACATTCAAGGCCCAGGCCGATTATAAAGGAATTGCTTTTTTGCATACAATAGAAAACGATGTTCCCAAAACCCTGCTTGGTGATGGCAAAAAGCTGAAACAAATCATGATCAATCTGGTGAGCAATGCTATAAAGTTTACCGATGCCGGATCGGTTTCTTTCAGTGTGAGAGCTGAAACAAAAGTCGGATCATCATCGGTATTGCTGAAAATTGCGGTGACTGATACGGGAATCGGAATCAGGGAAAAAGATTTTGTCCGCCTGTTCAAATCATTTTCGCAGGTGGATAGTTCAACCACAAAGCAATATGCCGGAACAGGGCTCGGTCTTGCCATAGTTCAGGAATTTGTCGGTATGATGAATGGAAAAATTTCATTTGTCAGTACTTATGGAAAAGGCAGTACATTCACTCTCGAAGTTCCATTCGAGATCAGTCAGTCAATCAAAGAAAATCACACTGCTACCAATGAAATTCCATCGGCACTTGAAGGTTCAATTCTCATTGTCGAAGACGATGGATTGAATCAGTTGTACCTGACCAGTTTTCTGAAAATGAAAGGAATGAAGGTGGAATCGGCATTTAATGGAAAACAAGCTGTGGAAAAATGCAAACAGGCAACCTATGATATTATTCTCATGGACGGCCAGATGCCTGAAATGGATGGATTTGAAGCCACCCGGATGATAAGAACAGACGAAATTGAAAAGAAAATTCACACACCCATCATTGCCATTACCGGTTACGCAATAACCGGTGACATAGAGCGTTTTCTGGGCGCAGGAATGGATGATTATATTTCCAAGCCAATTGATGAAAACAGGTTGCTCACCCTCATATACAAATACCTGAAAGAGAAATAAACATTGGCTCTTTTGTATTTCGTGTTTTACCGGAAATAAACCGGATTCGGAATGTCTGAGTCTATTTATCATGCAAAACTGAATATATCAGATTATTTAGGTGAATTAAAAAATAAGTTATATATTATTGTAGATAAATTATTATTTTTGTGTTTCACTGAACGACACAAAAAAACACGATTTCATGAACCGTAATCCATTCAGAACAATTTTACTGGTTGAGGATGATTTGATTGACAGTAAGGCTGATAAGCAACAGCTTGAGAGCATAGGGTATTCGGTGATTACTGCCAACAATGGCAACACTGCGGTTGAAATAGCCACAGCCCCGGGATCAACCATTGACCTGATACTGATGGGCATTGCGCTGGGTGAAGGAATGGATGGAATTGATGCGGCGGTTGAGATACTTAAAACGAAACATATTCCGATTGTATTTCTGTCAAACATACATGATACTGAAACCATCCGGAAAACTGAAAACATTCCGTCGTATGGCTTTGTGGCAAAAAATTACAACATCCATACGCTTGATGCTTCCATAAAAACAGCGTTCAGATTGTTTGAAGCCAATAAAAAGTTGATTGAAAGTGAACCTCAACCACGATTAAGCGAAGCCGGGATTGGAAGAATAAGATTTCTGGCGAACACTGCCGGTTGGGAGATGGATTGCTCAACAAAACAAATGACCTGGTCGGACAATGCATACCGGCTGTTCGGAACAGCTTACCGCGAGCTCAATGTTTCATTTGAAAAATTTATTGAATACGTCCATCCCGATGACCGGACAAAGATGATTGAATTTATTGAAGAAGCAAGCCGGAGCCAGGAACCTGCCGAGATTCATATCAAACTACAACTTAAAAACGACACTGTAAAATTTGTTCATATTGATGTTGAATCTGAATTTGATTCAGCCGGCAAAGCGTGTTTCATTCACGGCATGATGCAGGATATCACTCACCGGGTGATGGAAGAAGAATCCATGAAAATGCTTTTAAAAGAAAAAGAAATCATGGTCAGGGACGCTCACCACCGGATTAAAAACAATGTCGGAACCGTTACCAGTCTCGTCAGATTGCAGATGTACTCGGCAACTTCGCCAGAAACGCAGAAAGACCTTCAGAATGCCATTGTAAGACTGGAAAGTGTTCGTGCCGTTTACGATATGTTGCTCAACACCAATGAATATTCGGCAATTCCGCTACGGGCTTATGTTGAAGAGCTAGCTGACATAATGGTCAGTATTTTTCCACAAAGCGAAAAAATCAAGCTGCGTATTGAAGTGGGTGAGTTTGTCCTTCCTGTAAAGAAACTTTTTCCGGTTGGTGCCATTATAAATGAAATCATTACCAATTCGATTCAGCATGGTTTTGCCGGGCGCGAATCGGGCGAAATAGTAATAAGTATAGAGCAGCGCGAAAACAAAATTCTTATGACGATCCGCGATAACGGAATCGGATTGCCGCCTGATTTTAATATGGAAACATCTGCCAAATTCGGCATGATGATTATTGGAATGCTTGTTCAGCAGCTGGATGGAGAATTTTCAATAACCAGTGATAATGGGGCTGTAAACACAATTACTTTTCCTGCTTAGAGGTAAATTCAATTCTTACTGACGCTAAAATGTCGGGTAAAAAAAAAGAGCTGAAATACATCAGCTCTTAACGAAAGAGGGAAATCGGGGGGTATCACCGCACAATCAAAAATTTCCGCGATTCGCTGCGGCCCTGATTGTACATGGTTAATATATACATGCCGGCTTCGAGCTTCGATACATCAACTTCAACTAAATCGGCAGACATTGGAATAATATAACTACCAATTGATGGCAGGGGCTCATAATCGATAACTCCTTCTTTCAGGATTATATTTCCTCTCCGGCATTCCGTCGGAATCCAATCCTGCTTGCAGTAATGTCCGAATTCTGAATGAAATTTCCTGTGTGATAAATTTCGGCCAGTGTCAGCGCTTCGTGGCGAATATTGTTGACTTTAATGGACTTCTGCAGCGTTACCGATTTTTCAACATCCAGTTTGTCAAAATAGTATCGGATTATCAGGCGGCCTTTGCGAAGCAATGCATCATCAACTTCCTTCAGATCGGAATTAAATGTGCAAATGATTTTTAAATGAAGCGCGTCGCCCAGCAAGCCATCGCCCATACTCAGAAGATTTACCAGTGCATCGGACTGAAGCGCCGATTTGCGCGACCTGATCAGGTGTTCACAGTCTTCGATAATTAAAACACTGTTTCGGAACTGCGTTATAAACGGCAGAAAATCGGGTTCATTCAGCGAACTTACCAAACTGGTCGGCACATAAATAAAATGTTTTCCGGTCCGGTTGATCAGATAGCGGATATAGGTTGTTTTTCCACTGCCATACAATCCGTGCAGCAGTACAATGCCTGTTTTATCGCCTTGATTCAGAAAGTCCTGAATGACAAAATCGGCCTTTTCAAAACCGTTGTTGTACTGCATTTGAATATTGATTTCCTGCGGCTGAACATCGAAATATTCCAGATCGAATGCACCAAACTGATGCGTAATCATACTGAAGGTGCGCCGCTTTTTCTGATTGCGCAAAACGGAATTTCCCTCCACACAAACCGCAGCCTGATGAAGTAACTCATCATTCATGGTGCTGTTGTACAGCAATGCGTAATTTTCGTCAATGACATGAATGAGCATATCACTGCCGATCTGAAAAATCACTTCGTGCGTGGCAGCCTGCATCTCGGTAAAATCGGCGCTGTTGAAACTTTTTTTGGCATGCAGCCGGAAAAGTACCGAAACATTCAACGCTCCAAACGTCTCTGCAAGCCGCTTTTCGATATGGGTGGGCTGGTCGGCTTTTTTATAAACAAGCTTTATGTGGGCAATGACACCGAACATTCTGTAAAAAAGCACCCTCGAATTAATATTGCCCTGAGCATCGAAAAAATCGGCTTCGTGCGTGTCAGCTGCATAAAACTTAATCTGCGGGATTTTATTGACCAGTGTCATACAATCATTTTTTCTGCCAGCAAGGATGCAGAAACAATGTTTTTGCACAAGATTGCGAATAGTGAATCAAATCAAAATAAACGTTAGGCTATTAATTAATTCACAAATAAATGATGATTCATACATTAAATAACACAGAAAATCATTAAATTTGCAAACAAATTTCGATTTTTAAGTAACGAAACGAGCAGATATGGGGTACATACAATTCGACAAAAAACAACTCGTCAATCTTGAATATGTTCTGAATAAGGAGATACTGCGCACAAACCGTGCAGGTGCCTATGCATCCACTACCATCATCGGATGCAATATGCGGAAATATCATGGTTTACTGGTTTGTCCGCAGCCGGCCATCGACAGCGAATTACATGTATTGCTTTCGTGCATCGATGAAACGATTATTCAGCACGATTCGGAATTTAATCTGGCTCTGCATCGTTTCCCTGATTCGTGGTCGCCGAAAGGTCATAAGTATCTGGTCGATTTCGATTCCGAACCTACGGTTTCTTTATTTTATCAGGTTGGTGGTGTGTTGCTTAAAAAAGAAATGCTCTTTGGTGTTGATGATCGCATTCTGATCCGGTATTCATTGCTCGAAGCACATAGTCCCACCAAACTGCGGCTGCGACCATTTATGGCTTATCGTCAGCGACATCACCTGAGTAAGGCCAATGAGTTTGTCGACCGTAAGTACAGTACTATTCTTGGGGGCATAAAAACCCGCATGTATAAAGGCTACAGCTACCTTCATTACCAGCTTTCGCGCGATGCCACCT
>CAYSCE010000084.1:0-10561 GCA_964429475.1 uncultured Bacteroidaceae bacterium
GTATGAGGCTTTCAAAAACACAATAATGTTTATGCAGGATTAATCGTTAATGAAGCCACAAAGAATGCACCACTCCTATTCAACTCTTTTATAATAAAACCTTAACCGATAAGGGTCTAAATATGGTTTATCAGGATTGTATTCATCCATTGATATTCTGTTTTCATCCAGAATGTGCAGAATATACGATCGATTACCCATTATTAAAATACTGTCATTTACGATTTTATATACATCTTCTTCCGGAGGACTTTCGAGATAATAACACACATTTAACACCTCGTTTTCTTTAAACATTAAAGTTTCCTCTCTTACGCTGTAAGCAACTCCCGCTGAATTCAATGAATCATCATTTAAATCCGTTGTTTTATAAGGAGCCCATTTGCCAAGAATAATCTCTTCGGTTTTTTTCTGAGCACATGCGGTTACAACAATAACCATTAACAGAACAATAAAAATGTTTGCTTTCATTTTGCTGCTTCTTTCTTTCCCATTTTAAAACAATGCTAAAGTAACTATTTTTATCATTAAATCATCATGAAACCAAAACAGCAGCTTTCAAAGTCCATTTTCCACCTACCAGTTCAATGCAAAATAATTTAGTCATTGGTTCGGTTTTTCCGCTTTAAAAGTGCAGAAGAAAACGCCATGTTTCTCATCATCGCTGAAGTAAATATGCGAAAAGTACATGACACCGGCCAGGAAAGATCCATTTGGAAGTGTTTCACCAATTTTTGCAGTTTGGTCTTTAAATTTTGAATAGTATTCAAGTTTCAGAAAAGGAAAATCACTCAAATTTTCAATTTTCAGAAAGCTACTTGCACGCTTTTGTTTTTCAATATTTTCTACAGCACCGACATATTGCTCCGATGGCAAAGACTGCTTCAAATGCGGGGAAAGAGAGGTGGCAACACTCAGAGAATCGTACACTATTATGGTTGTGTTTTTCTCATTGTTCAGATAGACCTGTCGTAACACTAATTCTTCAAATTCATACTGCTGTGCTCTAAGCCTCATTACATAACTTTCAAGAGAATCATATGCGATACATGAATCCTCATTGGCAGATATCACAGGAAGAGCCTGAATAAACGGTTCGTTAACCGGCACACGCATTTCGTACAAAATGTATGGGAAAACCTGACTGAGAATCTCACCCTCATTGTTTTCAGAACTGTTTTTGCAACCTGTAAGAAAGCAACAAATGAATATTACTGAAACCATCGCTGACTTAAAAACATAGCCCTGAGCATTCATTTCGCTAAGTTATTTAAAAATATTTAATGGGGTTATTTGGCCATGGTGTATAAAAGCATTTTGTGGTGCGGGTTTTCAAAATCCGTATGATCAGGAGTGATGAGCGTAATGAATTTATCCGGAATATTATTGTGTTTCATTGCATCCTGGAATCCATGGTAAGCATTCTGTCTTTTTAAATTTTTTATATGCGTCCCGCACATTCCACCATAAAAAATCAGAAACACCGCAGTTATGAATGTACTTTTTAAATTCCAGCTCTGATGAAAAACCTACTTCAATTTTTTTCGATGGTATCAGTACAAACCATTGCAGGGCAGCTTCATCATTAAATATTCGATCAGTACGATCTGTATAGGCCATGATAATATCCTTTTCTACCGCAATCTGAGACACTTTATAAACGGATCCATAAAACGGAATATTCCCATTCAGGTTAATTATCCATTTCTCATCCCCGAAATCGGCATTCATTACTTCATAAGGATAAATCAATGGAAAACGCACGTAGTCCATTCCACAGCAATTTGTATAAAAGTGCTTTTCAGCTTGATTTTTAAATTGATAATCATTTCTGTGTCCGCAACTAAGTGCGAATAACAGTAAAAATAACAGTAATGATTTCTTCAGCATATTATTAGTGACCACATCTGAAACTTGAAATTCTTAGTGGTGCAATGCAAAGATACACGACTCAATTCTATAAACAAAATATTTGTATTGATTTTCTCAAAAAGATGTAGAATTCTGACTATAAAACACATTCTACGCTATCGCATTTATTTTTTTGAATCGGCAAAAGTTGAATGTTATGCTTAATTGAAAAATCAAATAGTCTATAGCCGGCTCTTTATACCAGCATTCTTCATTCACCGAGTCATACTGATAAAGATTAGTATCTGCGGTGGATGAAAAACCCACGCATGGTAGATACTGAAACAAGTTCAGTATGACACCATGCGTGGGTTTCTCAAATAGAATTTATTTGTTTCTGTATAGTTCATTCGGCTTCATCTTTTTATCACACCACAAAAAAAGACCGGTCGCCCGGTCTTTTTAATGAAATATTGTTGTTGGTTATTTGTCGACGCGCATGTGGAAGAATGAGCGGTAAACAAATATAAGCGCAACGAGAATAAAGAAAGCGCCCACATATTTCGAAGCTTCGCGGAAAGCGTCGCTGATGGCGATTTCCATAGCCAGCAAACCAAACAATGTGGTGAATTTGATAATCGGATTCAGTGCCACCGATGAAGTGTCTTTAAACGGATCACCAACGGTATCGCCCACTACTGATGCGGCATGCAATTCTGTTCCTTTTTCCTTCAGATCGACTTCGATCACTTTTTTGGCATTGTCCCATGCACCACCGGCATTGGCCATAAACACAGCCTGGAAAAGACCGAACAATGCAATAGAGATCAGATAACTGACGAACATAGCCACAGGCGCATTGGGATCAGCAGCACCATCAACAGGCGATGAAAGGAACGCAATTCCGAGTGCAAATGAGAAGATAACGATAAAGATATTGAACATCCCTTTTTGAGCGTAGGTTGTGCAAATGGCAACCACCTGTTTCGATTTTTCGGTATCGGCTTTTTTAGGTGCATTCGGATCAAGGTTGATGTTCTTTTTAATGAAATCAACAGCACGTCCGGCACCGGTGGTTACAGCCTGAATGGAAGCACCCGAGAACCAGAATACAACAGCACCACCAAGGATAAATCCGAGAATGGTATATGGATTCAAAATATTCAACAGCATTTCGGGATGCTCAACGCCCAATGTTCCCTTAATAACCAGAATCAAAGAGAAAATCATGGTGGTGGCACCTACCACTGCAGTACCGATCAATACTGGCTTTGCAGTAGCTTTAAACGTATTTCCTGCACCATCGTTCGACTCGAGATAATGTTTCGATTTTTCGAAATCGGGTGTAAAACCAAAGTCTTTTTCAATTTCGCTTTTTACATTCGGAACTTCTTCGATCAGCGACAATTCGTAAATCGATTGGGCGTTGTCGGTAACAGGACCATAGCTGTCAACAGCAATGGTAACGGGGCCCATACCCAGCATACCGAAGGCAACTAGACCAAAAGCAAAAATGGAAGGATACATCATGACTTCGCCCAGACCGTAGGTACTGGCAAAATAAGCGACAGCCATGAGTGCCACAAAAACAAGACCCTGCCAGAAAGCGCTGAAGTTACCGGCTACAAGACCGGAAAGAATATTGAGCGATGATCCGCCACGACGTGAAGACTCAACGACTTCCTGTACGTGTGCCGATTTCGGGCTGGTGAAAATCTTGGTGAATTCGGGAATCAATGCAGCTCCCAGCGTTCCGGCAGAAATGATGATACTCAGCGTAATCCACATATCGTGCGGCAGATCGCCAATAACGATATAACTGACAGCAAAAGTAACGAGTATTGAAATGATTGAAGTAATCCAAACCAGCGATGTGAGCGGTTTTTCAAAATCAAGATCATCGGCATTGTGATAGCGTGCACGGCTGATAAATCCATTAATCCAGAATGAAACAACGGATGTAACAATCATGAGAATACGCATGACAAAAATCCAGGTCAGCAGTTTAATCTGCAGGTCCTGTGTAGCAGCAGCACTCATGTCGAAAAGAGGTCCGCCCACAGCAAGTAAAATAAACGAAACGAGTGCAACACCTGTTACGCCATAGGTTTCGAAGCCATCGGCGGTTGGTCCGACACTGTCGCCGGCGTTATCGCCCACGCAGTCGGCAATGGTGCCCGGGTTGCGGGGATCGTCTTCACCGATTTTGAAAATCACTTTCATCAGGTCGGAACCGATATCGGCAATTTTGGTAAAAATACCACCGGCAATACGCAGAACCGAAGCACCGAGAGATTCACCAATAGCAAATCCGATGAAACTGGCACCGGCATATTCGCCCGGAACAAACATGAGAATGATGAGCATAATGGTAAGCTCGAGACTGATGAGCATCACGCCGATACTCATACCGGCATTGAGCGGGATATTGAGCAGTTTGAGCGGTTTACGTTCAAGCGATGCAAAAGCCATCCGTGAGTTGGCCAGTGTATTCATGCGGATACCGAACCATGCAACTGCATAGGAGCCCAGGATACCGACAATGGTCCATCCAAGAATCATCATCACGCCGCCAAAGCCGAAGCCTTCGGACAGGAATCCAAAATAAAAACCGACTGCAGAGCCGATAAAGATGAACAGGATCAGTAAGAACCTACCCTGGCGCAATAAATACGTTTTGCTGGTTTCGAAAATGACCTGCGCAACATCGAGCATCGATTTGTGCGCTTTCAGCTTCCTGACTTTCAGAAACTGATACAGTCCGAATAACATACCAGCCAAAGTGATCAGGAATCCCCAGTACAAAATGGTTGAATCCTTCATCCCGTCCGGGACTACCAGGTCGGCTTCCCCCGCCAACGAAAGCATTGGTGCAGCTAAAAGAGCTGAAAGAATGGCAAACGCTTTTCTCATAAACACAATTTTTTTTGGTGATTGAAATTTTTTGCAAAAGTACTATATATTTTAATATCGTATAAGGGATATGATAAATCGCATAACCTTTTCAATATTTTAGCAGTTAAAAGCATTGATACGACGCAATTGCAGTCATTTGGGCTGGTAACAGAGAAAATACCGGGCGTTTTTACCACGATGAAAGCCACCGCCAGGCATTTCAAAATGCAGCGGGTAATCCATGTACAATTAGTATCTTTGCGATCCATTTGAAAAACATGCAAATTGTAAATAGTCAAAACGCATTTCAGATTCCGGATGAAGGCACTTGTATCACCGTAGGCACATTCGATGGTGTTCATCTGGGTCATGCTGAAATTCTGCGTTTTCTGAAATCGCTGTCGGAACAGAAAAAACTTCCTGCTGTTGTATTCACTTTCGGCAACCATCCAAGGTATGTGCTGAACGAAGATGCAGCGGAACTGAAAATGCTGACCACAACCGACGAAAAAGCCCGTCTGATTGGCAACTTCGGGATAGATTACCTCTTTGTGCAGGACTTCACGCCTGAATTTGCATCGTTGCAGGCCGAACAGTTCGTTTCGGAAATCCTTATCGGCAAACTGAAAATGAAAAGTCTGGTGGTTGGTCACGACCATGTATTCGGCAAAGACCGCAGCGGAAATTTTGGATTGCTTTCCGAACTCAGCGATAAATATGGTTTTTCGCTTATTCAGATTCCGGCCATCAGCAACGAAGGCTTTAATGTGAGCTCCACCAAAATCCGCAACCTGCTTGCATCGGCCGATATACATCTGGCCAACGCCATGCTGGGTTATCATTATTCGTTTACCGGCGAAGTGAACAAAGGCTTTGGTATCGGGCGCGAACTGGGTTTCCCGACTGCCAATCTGAAACCGTTGTCGGCACAAAAAATTCTGCCACCACCGGGCGTGTATATTATCAAAGCAACGCACAACGGCGATAGCTACGAAGGCATCATCAACATCGGTCGCCGCCCCACTTTCGAAGGAGATCAGATTCAGATTGAAGCTCACCTCTTCGATTTCGACAAAGTGGTATATGGAGAGAAACTCACTGTTGAGTTTCTGTTGTTCCTCCGCGAAGAAATTAAATTTGATTCGATTGATTTATTAATTTCGCAAATACGAAAAGACCGTGACCGTGCGTTTAAATACTTCGGTAGAATATGCTGAAATATTCAATTGTCATAGCACTCCTTTTCATGGTTGCGGATTTTTCTTTTGCACAGAAAATTCCGAAAGACACCACTGTTGAATTATCAAATACCCGGATTTACACCGAAATCAGCGACATTGCCGTTCAACCCGACAGTGTTCAATACATCGACTTCTCGAAAATGAAGCTGACAGCCATTCCCGTAGAAGTATTCACCTGTAGGAATCTGGTGTATCTGAATCTGAACAACAATAAAATTGACAGCATTCCGCCGCGCATTGGCGACTTGAAACAGCTGCGGGTTTTACAGATGGCGCATAACAAACTGACACATCTGCCTGCCGAAATCGGCCGGTGCGACTCGCTGCGATCGCTTATACTGAATCAGAACCGGATTAACGATATTGTTCCTGAGATTGGCCAGTTGAGCCATCTTGCGGTACTCGATTTATGGGGTAATAATGTAACAGTACTTCCGAAAGAAATAGGCCGGCTCAGCGAGTCGCTGAAATATCTGGACATGCGCGTCATTTATATGTCCGAAAAAAATCAAACCGACATCGAAGACATGCTGCCCGAAACGACCATTTACTTTTCGGCGTCGTGCAATTGTTCGCAGTAATTCTCTTCGATTAATTTTAAGTACCTTTGTAACCCTACAAAAAAGGCAATCATGAAAGAACGTGAACATAAAAAGGTTGTGGCCGCCATTACGCATGGTGATGTAAACGGCATCGGATACGAAGTGATTTTAAAAACGCTGGCCGACAGCCGCATGCTCGATTTCTGCATTCCCGTCATTTATGGCAATTCGAAAGCAGCATCATATCATCGTAAAACCATTACGGTAAGCGATTATCAGTTGACGCTTGTGCGCGATCTTACGCAATTGAAAGCCGGTAAACCTTACATCGTAAATGTGATCAACGATGAAATAAAAATCGAGTTCGGAAAATCGGACCGCATATCGGGGCAGCTGGCGCACAAAGCGCTTGAGATGGCTATTACCGACATCAATGCAGGCCATGCCGATATTCTGGTTACTGCGCCCATCAACAAAAGTAACATCCAGTCCGATGTATATCACTTTCCGGGACACACCGAATTTCTGGCAGAAAAATATAAAACCAAAGATTACATGATGCTCATGATTAGTCCGAATCTACGCATTGGTGTTGTTACAGGACATGTTCCGCTTCAGAAAGTTTCCTCAGAACTTTCCATTCCGTTGATTGAAAAAAAACTGGCTATTCTTGATCATTCGCTGCGATACGATTTTGGCATCTCCAATCCGAAGATTGCTGTATTGGGCCTCAATCCCCATGCAGGCGATGATTCACTCATTGGAGAAGAAGAAAAAAACATTATAGAACCCGCTATCCGCCGCGCATTCGAAAATCACATCAATGCATTCGGTCCATTCCCGTCGGACGGTTTTTTTGGCTCAACAGCTTTCCGCAAATTCGATGCTGTGCTGGCTATGTATCACGATCAGGCTATGGTCCCTTTCAAAATTATGGCGTTCGAAGACGGCGTCAACTTCACTGCCGGTCTGCCCATAGTGCGCACTTCGCCTGACCATGGAACCGGATACGACATTGCCGGGAAAAATATGGCCAGCTGTAATTCATTCCGCAATGCGCTTTTGCTCGGTGTTGAAATTTTCAACAACCGACAGAATTTCAATAAAGAAAAATAACTCATCCGTTCATGGAATCTATCCGGTTCAGCATCGGAGATATTGAAAAAATATGCAAAGCGACAGTTCTCCGGAAGTCGCACACAGCGCAGGATATAACAGCTGTTATTACCGACAGCCGACATATTGCCGACGGTATTCATGCCCTGTTTATTGCGCTGAAAGGTATTCATCACAACGGTCATCAGTTTCTTGCCGAAACACACGACAAAGGCGTTCGCACATTTCTCATCAGCGAACCTGAGGCTGCGTCTGCCCTGCCCGACGACTGCACCGTTTTTCAGGTATCCGATACATTGGTTGCGTTACAGGCTCTGGCCGCAGCACACCGAAAAAAATTCAATATTCCGGTGCTGGCCATCACAGGCAGCAACGGAAAAACAATGGTCAAAGAATGGCTCTATCAGCTGCTTTCGCCAGACACCAATATTATCCGCAGCCCGAAAAGTTACAACAGTCAGGTGGGTGTTCCTTTGTCGGTTTTTAATTTATCGGCCGCACACAACCTTGCGATTTTCGAAGCAGGAATTTCGCAGCCCGGCGAAATGACGAGTCTTGAAAAAATCATTCAACCCACCGCTGGCATCTTTACCAATATTGGTGCGGCACACGATGAGAGTTTTATCGATCACCGGCAAAAAACAGCTGAGAAATTACAGCTGTTTGTCAATTGTCAGAAGCTGATTTACTGTTCCGATGATTACGAAATCGGACCAAAAATCATCAGCAGTGGTTTGAATAAAAAACTGAATCTGTATTCGTGGGGTTCGGGAAAAGACGCATGGCTGCAGGTTTTAGAGACTACTCCAAATTCGCAGGGAACCAAAATCAAAGCACAGCGAGAAAAAGAAGTGCTCGATATTTTTATTCCGTTCACCGATAAGGCCTCGGTTGAAAACATCATGCATTGCTGGACCTTTATGCTTTCCGAAGGCATTGAACATGCCGTCATTGCAGACAGAATCCGGCGTCTGACATCGATTCAGATGCGTCTTGAACTGAAAGAAGGCATCCATCGTTGCAGCATCATCAACGACAGTTATAATTCCGATATTAATTCGCTTTCAATCGCCATTGACTTTCTTGAAAAAAACAAGGAGTACAAGCGTAAAACCGTGATTCTGTCGGACATTCTGCAAAGCGGTAAAAAAAGCAATGAGCTGACAATAGAGATTGCGCAGATGATTTCGAAACGCGGCATCGATCGTTTTATTGGCATCGGAGAAACTCTTTATGCAGGTAGGGAGCAGTTTACAGTAGAGTCGCAGTTTTTCAGAAACACTGAAGATTTTTTACGTGAGTTTGATTTATCTTCGTTTCACGACGAGATGATACTCCTGAAAGGCGCACGGCGCTTTGGTTTCGAGCGAATCAGTGCGTTGATTGAAGACAAAGCGCACGAGACTATTCTGGAAACAGATTTGAATGCACTGACGCATAACATCAATTTTTTCAAAAGCAAAATCAGCAGCAACACGCGCATAATGGCCATGGTAAAGGCTTTTGCATATGGCAGCGGTGCTGTTGAAATTGCGCGGCATCTCGAATATCATCGTTTCGATTATCTCACGGTGGCTTATGCCGATGAAGGCGTTGCATTGCGCAATGCCGGAATCACGCTCCCCATCATGGTTATGAGCCCTGAAGAAAATAATTTTTATTTCCTGTTCAGGCATATGCTTGAACCTGAAATTTACAGTTTCGGCACCTTGCAGAAGTTACTCGACAGCATTGATCAATACAGTTCTTTCATCACATTTCCGGTGAAACTGCATATCAAATTCGATTCGGGTATGCACCGGCTTGGGTTTGACGAACAGGATACGGCAGCTCTTACGGCTCTGCTGGCCGAACACAGCGATCAGCTACAGGTTGCTTCGGTATTCTCGCATTTTACTTCAGCCGACGATAGTTCAGAAAAAGATTTCACTCAGTTGCAACTGACTAAGTTCTGTGCATTTGCCGATCAACTCGAAAAAGCGCTCGGATACAAAGTCATACGGCATATTGCCAACACCGCAGCCACACTGGCTTTCCCCGAGGCCCAGCTCGACATGGTGCGCATCGGAATCGGACTGTATGGTATTGATCCATCCGGAATTTACAGCAAGGAATTATTACCTGTTGTGTCACTGAAGACAAAAGTGCTGCAGATAAAGCAGGTTGCGCCCGGCGAAACCATTGGATATTCGCGCATGGCGAAATCGGATAAACCCCGCACTACTGCCACGCTTGCCATAGGCTATGCGGATGGATTTCACCGCATCATGGGAAACGGGAACTGGCATGTGTACATCAACGGACAAAAAGCACCCATTGCGGGCAACATTTGTATGGATATGTGTGTTGCCGACATCACAGGATTGACGGGCGTTTCGGAAGGCGACACCGTTGAAATTTTCGGTGCACACAATTCCATTTCGGAGTACGCAGCAAAAATGAATACCATTCCCTACGAAGTGCTGACCTCGGTTTCGGCGCGTGTAAAACGGATATATATTCAGCAGGATTAAATAAGCTTTTTCCCTACAAAAAAACCCGCCGGAGCGGGTTCAAATGCGTTATTCAGCAAAGCCGGTTACTCAACAGTTCCCTGAACGTGCAATACAACGACCGGTTTTTCCGGATCATTTGTAATGACCGTAATGGTTTTATGCTGATTGCCTTTTCTGCCGGTAGAATTGAAAGTCATTTTAATTTCGCTGCTCTTTCCTTTTTTCAGAATAGTTTCAAGCTGCTCGGTTGCTGTACATCCGCAGCTGGCTTTCACTTTCAGAATTTTCAGAATTGATTTTCCGGTGTTTTTGAATTTGAAACTGTACTCAACAGTGGCACCGTCTTTCACAACGCCAAAATCATAAGTCTCTGATTCAAACAAAATATGCGGCGCTTTCAGACTGTCTTTATGGGTCATCC